>CAXBHV010001306.1:0-2659 GCA_963974855.1 uncultured Rhodopirellula sp.
TAAATAACCCCGTAAAACACGGGATCATTCTGTTTGATGACAGACACTAGCTACCGTCGCCAAACGGTGGGGATCCGACGAGGGCACGCCATGCTCTGGTGAGCGTCAGCTACAACGATTGTAGCCGTGTCGCTTTTAGGTCGGACGCTCTCAATACGCTGCCGACCGTAGTCGCAACGCCGTGAACGATTTTTGTGCTGCAAATTACGGCATTTGCGTTTCGTAGCGACGCTCGCCAGAGCGTGGATTGTTGGCGTCCAATGAGATTCACCACCTTCAGGCGAAGGTAGCTACCAGAAAATCGTTCACGGCGTTAACGGTAGTCGTGGGACGACGGTGACTCGTGCTGCGACGGAGTTTAACCGATTGCACCCAGCGCGAGAAAGTTAATTTTACGTTCGGCCAGTCGCGTCAACTTTTGATCGGCGAGGCCTTCTTCGTTCAGCGTTTCTTGCAGCGTATCGGCCGCAGTTTGGCTGCCCAGCTTTTCCGCGTACGTACGTGCTGTGCCGTAGCCTGCCATTTCGTAATGCTCGATTCGTTGCGCAGCAGCGATCAGAGCGGCATCAAGCACTTGAGGATCAATGTCGCTGTTGATCAATTCTTCGCCTTCTTCGATCAATCCTTCCATTGCAGCGCACTTATGCCCACCTGGCTCGAAATCAAGTTCTTTGAAGATCGATTCCAAACGCGCGACGTGAGTCTTGGTTTCTGCTAAGTGATCCGCAAACGCTTGCTTCAGGTCAGCATTACTGGCGGCTTTCTGCATTTTAGGAATTGCTTCGACCAATTGAGTCTCCGCACTGTAAAGGTCTTTTAGTTCGTGAATGTACAATTTGTTCAGTGAATCAAGTTTCATGATCATGACGCCTTATCTCAGTAGGGTGTGATGTTTGAAAAGCAGCGAGACTTTGCACGTCATTCGACGTGTACGAGCAGCATGAGCATTTTGTGTACCGACGTTTTCTCTCTCTCTGCTCATCGTCTGCTGGTACTCGCAGAACACTCGACCGCTCGGCGTGATACAACGGCTAATCGGCATGCCGAATGCATTACTTTGAAGATTGCTTTCGCAAATCGGGCCATTTAGGACTGGCAATCGCGGCTGGATTTCTGTGGTCAAGGCCGCTGTTGAATCGCCCGGTTCTTTTCTACTTCTCGCTTTCATTCAATTCAAAATGCAAACTCATCATGTACCCAACCGTTTGATTCGCGATTGCGCACTCATCCTCGGATTATTCATCGTTTTCGCTTCGGGGGCGTTCGCTCAAGACGCACCGATAGTGGATGCTGAAGACAAGGCTGAGTCGCAGCCAACGGTCGAGGTCGAAAACGTGGTCGAGGACTCCGCGATTGCATCACGATTGCGGCGGATCTTTAAATCATCAGGTTGGTACAGCGATCTCGAGATCAATTCGGACAACGGCATCGTTACGATGTCGGGAATGGCCGACACCGAGGAACATCGCGAATGGGCAGGCAGCACGGCGTGACGAACCCAAGACGTGATCGCCGTGATTAACAAGCTGGAGGTCAACAGTGCTGTTGAACTCAGCACTAGCAAGCAGGTCATCACTGAAAGTTTAAACGAATTGTGGCGTGATCTGCTGGTGCGGTCGCCCTTGTTGATCGCCGCTGCAATCGTGTTGGTGGTTACTTCGATTCTGGCGAAGTTTGTCGGGTGGTCGATCGTTCGAATATTGAGCAATCGAAAGCTGCGAACCAGTTTGAAGGATTTGGTTTACCAACTGGTTTCGATCGCGGTGTGGATTGTCGGAGTGTTGACAGCCACGGTGGTCGCGTTTCCTGGGATGACGCCTTCCAAGGCGTTGACGGTTCTGGGGTTGGGTTCGGTCGCGGTTGGATTTGCCTTTAAAGACATCTTTGAAAACTTTTTCGCCGGCATTTTGATCCTATGGCGGTATCCGTTTGACCGCGGTGACTTCATCACTTGCGAAGACGTCACGGGCCGAGTTGAAAAGATCACGATTCGCAACACCTTGATCCGGCGACTCGACGGCGAATTGGCGGTCGTTCCGAATGCGAATCTTTTCAAAAGCACGGTGGACGTGCTAACAAACCAACCCCAGCGACGCGTTCGTATCATTTGCGGTGTTGCCTATGATGAGGACGTGGACAAGTCGCGTGAGGTCATTCGCAAAGCGGTTCAAGGTTGCAAATCGGTCGAAGGTGTCCGTACCGTCGAGATCTTTGCTCAAGAGTTTGCGAATTCGAGTGTGAACTTTGAAGTCGCTTGGTGGACTGGATCTAAACCGTTGGACATCCGTCGCAGCCGTGACGAGGTGATCGCCGCAATCAAGCGTGAGCTGGACGATGCGAAAATCGAAATTCCATTCCCTTACCGCACACTGGTTTTCAAGGACGCCGATGACGCGAAGGGGCTCGATGAGAGAACGCCGGCTGAAGCGGAGTCGAATCATCGTCCTTAAAAACGCGAAAGAAGGCTCTTGAATACGATCGAGTTACGCCAGGCAGGGGTTTTATTGATAGCGGCGCAAGCCGTCCTGTCTAAGCAGGTAGGCAGGCATCATTGGGTGAAATCCCCTTAGCCGTGCCGGAACCGTGGCTTGCAGGTTGTTCCTATATTCGAATTCCAACTCGCAGTTGTGAGCCGTGGGCCGTAAGGCACCGGGTAATG
>CAXBHV010001307.1:0-2651 GCA_963974855.1 uncultured Rhodopirellula sp.
GGCTGGTTCTGCTCCAGCAGGGTCCACCCCATGTTCGCATGCGCGTACTCGTCCTCAGGAGCCCGTTTCAGGGCCGCTCCGATCGCCTCTTGGGCTTCGATTTTGCGTCCCAATTTGACCAGTGCCATCGCACGTAGATTGGTGCACGTCACCGACTCGGCATCCAACGACAGCCCCATTTCGGCCGCGGCGAGTGCTTCTTGCCAACGATGTTGGTTGAACTGAACCTCAGCAAGTTTTGCAAAATAGTCCGGATTATACGGATCCATTCCCACAGCGGTTTCGATCGCCGCTTGGGCTGCTGCGTATTGGTTGCGATTGGCCAATACGATCGACTGAGCATAAAAGACGAATGCCTGGTCCGGTGACAAATGAATCGCCAATTCCGATTCCGCTTGCGCATCGGCGTATTGTTTCGTCTCCGAGAAACAGATCGCAAGGATGGCATGGCCTGTAGCGTTGTTAGGCTCAACCGCAAGCAGTTGTCGCAATTCATCGATAGCCATCTCGTGACGAGACTGGTCCAGCAGCATTAACGCGCGTTGTAGGTGTGCGTTCATAGATTCAAGTACTTTAACACGTCGTCGTAAATGCCGCCCTGGTTCGAATAGATCGCGTAATTGCGAGCCGTGGAAAACCATTCTCGAGTGGTGGGTCGCAGCGTTTTCGCAGAGCCAATCAGATCTTTGGTCACAAGCGGCTTCGGGATGCCTTCTTTCAGAGCGATTCGCAGTTTCTCTTCGATCGCTTGATCGACCACCGCCTTCATATCCGCACCCGAGAACTCGGCCGTTTTCTTTGCAACTTGGGCAAAATCGATTGCATCCTGAGGTTTGCCCTTTAGATGAATCCGCAGAACCGAAGCACGTGCATCGGTATCGGGCGGCGGGACAAACAACACGCGGTCAAAACGTCCTGGACGTCTGAACGCGGGGTCAACGTGCCAAGGCGCATTGGTGGCGGCCAAAACCAAGACACCTTCGTTGGATTTGTCGACGCCGTCCATCTCGGACAGGAACTGATTGATCACATGACGCCCTGCTCCGCTGCTCATGTCACTGCGGCGACCGCCGAGCGCATCCACTTCGTCAAAGAACAACACGCAAGGTTTGTTGTAGCGTGCCTGTTCGAAAATCTGTGCCAAGTTTCGCTCGCTCTGGCCCGTCCACATGTCCAACACATCGCTGATACCGACCGAGATGAACCCCGCCCCTAGCTCGCCGGCCGTCGCACGTGCTAAATACGTCTTGCCACAGCCTGGCGGCCCGTACATCAATATGCCGCCGCCAATCTTTTTGCCATACGCTTCGTACATCTCGGGATGTTGCAGCGGGTACAAGATTTTCAGCCGAATTTCTTCCTTCAACTTCTCCATCCCACCGACATCCTCGAATTTAATCTTGGGACGTTCGATTTCGGAGACAAAATTCTCTGCCTCGGGTTGTGTCGATTCACGACTACGGCCTTCGACGACATCACCATCTTGGTATTTTTCGCCAACACCAAGTTGATCGCCGAGAATCGGATCGGCACTCGTCGGATCACGTTCGAGTGCCTCTTTGTACTGGATCACCGCATCTCGCACTTTGCCTTCGCCCAACAGCAATTTGGCGAGCACCACAAACGCTTTTGCGGGGGCGGTTTGAGACCGGCACAGATCTTCGAGAATCACCATCGCCTTGCTCTGCTCATCTTGCAACAGATACGCGGATGCCAGGCGAAATTTGACATCCACGTTCTCTGGCGAAAGCGACAGCGCATGTCGGTACTCCGTCACAGCTTCGTCGAATCGACCGTAGGTGGACAACGTTTGAGCCAGATGAACACGGAGCGGCAGATTATCGGGCGAAACCTTCAAGGCCTCACGCAGTCCACGGATGGCTTCGTCTTCGGGCGACATAATCGAATCTTGGCGGGAGGAACGGGCAGAACGGCGTCCCAAGATTGTACGAGCAGCGTGATCACGTTCCTAGCCGAGCAGCGGTGTCTAGATCCAATATTTTGCATACGACTCGCGTGACAAATTCCGCAAGGAGTCCATATTGTGAGCCAACGAAGCTAGCCACGGGCCTCGCCCCAATCAAAATCAAACTCCGGATTCAGGCTCAACCACTGTGGCTTGCAAAACCGGTTCCTCGTCGCTGACTTTGCTGAACTGTTTCCAGCCCCATGCCAGCCAACGCAATAACGCGGCCGCTAACCACAACGCCCACACCAGCATAAAGAAACGATAGAACCATACCGAAATCGAAACCACGCCCGTGACGGGCAATTGCGTCCCACTGTGTGGAGTGAACCAAATAAGTTGCGTTCTCCACGAGTTGTTTCCCGCGATAAACATGTCCGGGTTCCCGAGTAATCCTTCGCCCACCACAATGAATAGCACCAACAGCGAGATCAGCGTCAGAAGGACGATCACGCCTTGCAACGCGTAGTCGCTCCAGTGATAACGCCCAACAACCGGATGCTTGCCACGGTACGCCAACAAGAACAACCAGCCGACGACGAACATCGAAGCAAACAGCGGGACTTGCGTCAAACCGATTGAAAGCAGAACCCATTCGTAACGTCGTAGCGGCGACATCGGAAAACTGCCCAATAGCAGCGCTACGATGATGGCAACGGCAAGGATCGTCCAAAATCGAACTGCA
>CAXBHV010001308.1:0-2650 GCA_963974855.1 uncultured Rhodopirellula sp.
GTGGCCAGAGCAATTGCTCCTATCGGCGTCTCACCTAAATAAACCCGATTGTTTCGACGTGGATACGAATTTAGATCATTTTGGTTCGTTAGAAAAGAGCACTTTCCTTGAATTTTTCTGAAACGAACGACGTCCCGGCTCTGCTGAGGATCAGTCCACGACTCGCAGTCCTGCCGATCATCCATGGCAGCGGCCAATTTGCGTTAACGGTTCGCCGTTGGTTTTTGGAGTATTCGTTTGACTGTCTAGCCGTTCCGCTGCCGGAATCGTTCCGCGAAGCAGTCGAAGCGGGCGTGTTGGAACTGCCTCGTGCTTCGATTGTCCTGCAGCCTCCGAAACCCGATTTCGCCGCCAGCGAGTTTCGCTCGGAATGGTCCCAAGGCCCCTGGAAGGAAAACGAGTCCGAAGCTTCGGATGAAGAGGATGAGGATCCCGAAACGCCGCCGACCAGCTATGTGCCGATCGATCCTTGCCAACCCGTGATCATGGCGATTCGAGCGGCAATGGGCGAACATCTGCCACGAGCCTACGTCGACCTGGAAACCGATCCGTTTTGTCCCTATTCCACCGTGATGCCAGATCCATTTGCGGTGCGACATGTGGCACCCGAGATTTTTGCTGCCGCATTGCTGCCCAGCATCGCTCGTCCGCCGGACCACCAAACCCGCAGCCGGATCGTACACATGGCGATGAGACTTCGTGAATTGGAGACACGTCACGAGCGAACATTGTTTGTATGCAGCGTGCTGCATTGGCCATGGATTCGCGAAGCGTACAACCAATTGTCACCATCGACACAGCAAAGCTCGCGAAACGAGATGTCGGCCGATATCAGTCTACCCGAACATGATGTCGTGCAACCGGCCGAACGATTCGCCGTCAAAGACCGTACGCTGATGTTCCTGTATGGCGAATTGCCCTTCATCACAGGACTATATGAACGCGCCCGATCGGAACTGGAAAACGACGACAACATCCAAATTGACGGTGTCAAGGAATTGCTGATCGCGGCTCGTGATAGCTATCGCAAAGAACTCGGCAATCGTGCTCGCCGGGTCACACCGCTGCTGCTTTCGAAGTGCCTGCAATACATCCGCAACCTGTCGCTGATCCATCGCCGCATGACACCCGACTTGGTCACGATTGTGACGGCGGCAAAACAAATCCTCGGTGATCAGTTTGCCTTGCACGTCGCGGAACTTGCCAACACCTACCAACACGGCAACCGGGAACCATCGACGCAGCAGGACCATGGCGAACCGCTACCCGAAGTCACCATGGGGATTGACCAAGCTCGCTTGCCTGACGGAGAAACCCATTCGCTGGTCAGCCGCTTACCAGGCCCGCCGCTGATGTGGCAAACCATTCAATTGCAGCGCCGGGCGACCAAGTTTGAGAAAGAACGATGGAAATACAAATGGAATCCGTACAGCCACTGTAGCTATCCGCCCGAAGACGCTCGCATCGAAAATTTCCGCACTCGTGTGTTCGACCGTGCTCAGGCGATCATCGGCAACGATCTTGCCAAGACCGAAAAATTCACCACCAGCGTCAAAGACGGCATCGACATCCGTGACACGCTGCGTCATTGGTACGAACGACAAATCTATGTGAAGGTCGTGCCGCCGAGCCGCGGCGTGCTCGATGCTTGCGTCATGCTGTTCGATTCGCCCGCCGATCCACGAAAGTACCCGTGGCGCACCACTTGGTTCGCCGAACACAGCGAAGAGTCGACGCTCGCGTTATTTGCTACCAATTACCAAGAAGAGATGGTGGGTCCTGGAATCGGACTGAGCATTTATGGTGGTGCCCTGTTCTTGTATCCGCCGGTCGTCATTCCCGACGTCTGGGTCGACCCTCGGGTTGACTACGCCGAGACACTCGAAGAACGACTGATTGCCGCTGCCTGCTTGCATTCACGCGGACGCGAGATTGCTTTGCTATCACCGCTACCGCCTGGCTCGGGGTGGCAGCGATTGGCGCGGCGGCATCACAAACGGTTGGTGCATGTCCCGCTGAACTCCTTCAGCGACGAACAGGTTCAACAGCTGCGGATGGTGCACGTGCTCAATGGCAGTGAAATTCGCAGCTTTGCCGCCGATTTCATTCGCCATGTCTAAATGTCGAGCCCGCCCTCACGGCAAAATTTCTCGGAAATCAAGGTCGACAGGGGGGATAGCTTCTTGATAAAGCCATTAGAGCTGGACGTTCACGTGATAACTCGTCACCGCGTTCCAGCGTCAACCGCGTTCGTTGGCTTTATGTTTGCTATTCCATTTGGAATCGAAGATGATCGAGTTCTTTGGGCTACCGACTGCTTATTCCATGCTTGCGTTTCTGCTCGCAGGCCTCTTCGTGGGACACCTGTTGTGGTATCGCGATAGTTCTTCGGAACGCAAACGACTGCGTGAGACCGAAGACCGCTACTTGAAATCGCGAGAGGTGGTTCGTCAGCATAAGCAACAAGTCACCGATCTCGAATCACAGCTAAACGCTAAAACCAGCGAGCTCGATAGCCGCTCATCGGAACACCAAAGTTTGCTAGCTCGCAACGCGGAACTGCAAGCTCGGATCGAAAATGCCAACGGTGAATCGAGCGAACTAATCGCAGCACGCGACCAGGCTACCACTCGCTTGGACGAAGAACTCA
>CAXBHV010001309.1:0-2644 GCA_963974855.1 uncultured Rhodopirellula sp.
TGATCGACGTCGCGACATTGATTGGGCAGATCTTTGGGGAGCGACCCGTGCTGGTCCCAGCCGCGATGAAAAATTTGTGTAAATCGAACCCCACGCTCCGCCATCCGCCGCGACATCAAACAACAATTCGCAAACGTTCCCGGCGTCGTCACATCGGGACCATACATGTCGAGAATGTATTTGGGTTCGTCGCTGATGTCTGCCAAATCGGGCACACTGGTCTGCATTCGGAACGCCATCTCGTACTGAGCGATACGGGCATGCGTTTCCGGATCGCCCAATCGTTCTGCGGTCGACGCGTTCAATCGCGACAGCGAATCAAGCATCCGGCGACGTACCGCAGGGTCAACGCCGGCGGGATTGGACAAATACAGCACCGGATCGCCGCTGCTGCGTAGTGCCACGCCTTGATATTTACTTGGCAAATACCCGCTTCCCCACAACCGGTTGTAAAGAGCTTGGGCTTCCTTGCGGCCAGTCCACGACGCGGTCATCACAACAAACGCGGGCAAATTTTCATTCTCGGTCCCTAAACCGTAGCTCAGCCAAGATCCGAGACTCGCTTTGCCAGGCAATTGGTTACCCGTACAGATGTACGTAATCGCGGGGTCATGATTGATCGCCTCAGTGTACATCGATTTGACCAAGGCGATGTCGTCGACTTTGCTGGCCATGTGAGGAATCAGCTCACTTGCCATCGTTCCGGCCGCCCCATGCGGCGAAAACTTATAGATACTCGGTGCAATCGGAAAACGAGATTGACCACTCGTCATCGTAGTCAGCCGTTGGCCTTTGCGAATGGTTTCCGGCAGGTCCTTGTCGTACCAATCGGCCATCGCCGGTTTGTGATCCCACATGTCCATCTGGCTCGGCGCTCCGGACATGAACAAATAGATTGCCCGGCGAGCTTTGGGTTCATGATGAGGCAAATTGGGAAGTCCACCGACCACTCCGGTTTTGGCAACTGCCGCAGGTGCCAAGCTTGCGTCCAACGAAGCGAGCGCCGCCGCTCCGATCCCAGCCGACGAGCGAGAGAAAAACGAACGCCGCGTCATCTGCTCAAAATCAAGATTCGTTTGCATCATCTTTCTCAAGTTTCGTTTTTTGCTTATTTGACTATGGTTTGAGGCCGCGTTGAAAATCGGAACTAATCTAACAAACCCTATTTGTTCAACACTTCGTCGAGATTCATCAGCGTGCTACAAACCATCGTCCAGGCGGCGGTTTCCGCCGACGACGTGCCCACTAATTTCTCGGCCGATTGAGGCTGCGAAGCGTAGTGCAACACCAAATCGTTGACCAAAGCGGTCAATTCACTTGTTTCTGCTGCCGAGGCGGGACGCATCGTTACTCGCTCGAACACCCACTGGATCTTTTCTTCGGCGGTTTGCAGATCCGATTTCTCGGTGACTTGACGCCCCAATTGTTTCGCGGCTTCGAGAAACTGAGTCTCGTTCATCAACAACAATGCTTGCAGCGGCGTGTTGGTCCGCTCGCGTCGAGCGATACACGATTCGCGACTCGGTGCGTCAAAGGTCGACAATTGCGGCGGGGCACTGGTCCGTTTCCAAAACGTATAGACGCTGCGTCGATAGATTTTGTCACCTTCATCCGCTTTAAAGCGAACGGTGTTGCTTCCGGAATAGCCCACCGCCAACCAAAGCCCATCGGGTTGAGGCGGTTTCACACTGGGGCCTCCCAATTGGTCCACCAACAATCCGGAAAGCGCCAACGCTTGGTCACGCAACATCTCGCCATCGAGTCGGAATCGAGGGCCGCGAGCCAGCAAACGGTTGCGAGGATCAACCTGAATTTGTATCGGTTCGGTTTTCGCCGAGCGCTGGTAGGTGTCACTCATCACGATCGACTTCATCAATCGTTTGATGTCCCATCCCTGCTCTCGAAAATCGACTGCTAACCAATCCAGCAACTCGGGGTGACTCGGCTGTTCGCCTTGGCTACCGAAATCTTCGCTGGTCTTCACCAATCCGGTGCCAAAGATTTGTTGCCAAAACCGGTTTACCGCGACGCGTGAGGTCAACGGATGCTCTGCGGACAACAACCACTTTGCCAACCCTAACCGGTCTTGGGGATCCGACGGGTGCATCGCAGGCAGAAACGCGGGTGTCGCCCGGGAAACCTCAGGTCCAGGTTGTTCGTAGTCGCCTCGCAACAAGATATGAGCTTGGCGGGGTTTCTCGAGTTCTTTCCAAACCAAGGTGGTGGGAAATTCGCTCTCGACTTTTTCCTTGGCTGCCGCAATTCCCTTGGCTTGATCGACAAGCACTTGCCAATCGGGGTGAGTGCAATAGACGCTGCGGTAATAGGTTCGTAGGGCTTCGCGATCCTCGGCCGACCGCTCGGTTGCGGGCGTTTCCAATAACTTGGCGAGCGACGAGGACACCTCCACGATCGGCGAGCGATAAGCGTAGGAAATCAGCGACGGTCCATCATGGTTGACGACCTTGATATACAGATCGTTGTCCCCTTGCTTCAGATCCAACTCGATCTCTTTACCGAGCGGATCGATGTCTTGCGAACCTTGCGAGATTGCGATCTGTTTGCCATTGAGATAGACGACGTGTCCGTCACTGGTCCCCAGCAATAATGTCGTCTTTTGAGCGACGGGGGAGGTCACGGTTTG
>CAXBHV010001310.1:0-2639 GCA_963974855.1 uncultured Rhodopirellula sp.
GCAAATGACTCTTTGGGAATCGGATGACTGCATAGTACCGTTGACTTCGGGTAATGCCGAACGAGGGAAGTTTGGTTCGCTGGCGGGCGTTCTCGGTACAGACTGGTTCGTTGTGCTCGCACGTGCCAAGTAATAACGGGTGTAAGACAGAAAGATTGTTGCGACAGAAAAATTTGAAGGCAGAGAAGCGAGTCCTCAATTTTTCGGTTTTCATATTTCTGTCAATCATTTTTCTGTTCGCAATTCCGTCATGCGTCGCTCAGGCGCAATGATTAGCGGGAATACGTTTGGGTGTACCATTCGCCACGAATCATGCGAGTTTTCATGAATCGGAGTGCTCGTATTGTGGACTTGATCGCCATGGCCAGTGCGAACTGATCTCAGGTGAGAGGTGTCGGCTGGGAGCCGGATGCGCCGGCGGCGCCCGTCCGGTTCTGAGAGGGTTCGGTGATCCATTGGACTGTGATTGATTGGATTAGGGTCAAATATTGTGACACCACAAGGAGAAATCTGTGGCAAACCGTGAACACAAAGCGTATCCTAACATCCGAGAGACTCCGTTTTACTCGCCCGGAGCGACCGGTGGCGTGTTTGCAAATGGAAAGTCTTGGACGGTCGTCCCGTTACGACCGCCGTTATCTGGCACGGAGAATTCAAATGCTAAAGATGATTCTAAGCGTCTGCCTCTCATTGGTTGCCCTCGCTGGTACGCCGAGTTGCGCTGGTGATCCGACTACTCAACTTAACGGCACATGGGAATATGTTGCGGCCATCGAGGCGGATCGTATCACCACATACGATGAGTCATCAGCAATGCAGCTTGTAATCTTGGACAATACGTGGGCGCTGTTCAAGGGTGGAAGGCTGATTCAGGGCACTGTCGAAAACGTTGATTACAACAAGCAGACTAGCCCCGTATCGTTCGTTCGCCGCACAGGCAAAGCTCCGCATGCTGTTGGTCACGCGATCGTGAAGATATATGATGACCATTTGATGTACACGACCACCCCAATGGACGCGACCGGATTTGGCTCAACGTCTGGGGCGGTTGGTAATTACGAATCCGATCCGCTCGGTGGCACGAATGGCGATGTTGGCCGTCCTTCCAAGCATCCGCCAAAATCCTTCTCTCCGGAAGGAACGTCCAACACCCAATACATTCTTCGACAAATCAACGACTCAACATCCCTGATGAGCCAGATAACAAATGGATTGCATGGGAGTCGGGCGTCACGCGTTTTGACAGATCAAACTTCCCACTGCCCGACCCCGTGAATCCTGACCGTTCCGTGAATAGGATAAATACTTTGTGCCGCTTTCTCTCAGTTACCGCGTTACTTTTGTTTTTTGGGTGCGACGTATCGCGTCAGAGCCAGCCAGGCACTGGCACACGATCCACTGCTGAAGATACGATTACGCTGGCAGCCGATGAAGTCAACCTATTTGGCAACTCACTAACCTTCCCCGTTACGGTGTCAGAAATAGCGGTGGCAATCGGACCACCAGATCACGTTTCACAACTAGCGAATAACCTTTCCACCTGGGACAGCGTCGGTTTAGTGGTGTAGAAAAAAGTCCCGGTGATCCAGTCAAATCGGTTGTTGTTTCCTTTCATGACGAACGCGAATTTAACTTTATTCTAAAGTACGGATTTGACGGCGTCGTCCGCTACAACAGCGTTGACTTTTCAAGGGACTCGACGCGCGAAGATCTTGCGTCCGCAGGATTCATCCGGGACGAAACGCTTAAACCTCTTTGCAAAGCTGAAGACGGTGATTCTAACTTGTTCGCAGAATACAACGATGGTTTAGTGGAAATTTCAATCGATACCCGACTAATGCTCATCCTCGCTCCACGTAGGTAAACCTTCGCGATGTTGCTCTACATTGTTTTGGTGTTGTCGCACAGCTGGTCGTCGGTGTCGTTGTGATGTTGAAACATGGCGGGACGGTAACGAACGCAACGAATATGCTCTTGCCGCAGTGAAGATCGGCGTTCATGCGATGCGCCAGGCATCATCTGCATCTCGCGCGGTGCACACCGAATTACCACCGCCGTGGTTCCTTTGGCTATCTGCTTAGCTATGTGCAAAAGAGCTGCAGGCCAAAGCGGACGCACCTCGGAACTCGCCTGCTCGAACTTTTCCCGTAGTTCACGAAGTTTCCATTCACGCGTCTCAGCGACCTTTTTGTCCGTGCCGAGAATGAACTTGTCTTGCTAGCGCTTACCGGTCTTAGACGTCACCCAGCCAATTTGTCGCGCGTAGTTCCACCGGGGATCGGGCTTTCAAGCTCGTCTTGTTCGAGTTGCCATTTGTTCACTTAGACCGGCTCTTATCGGAACATTTTCGTTCCAATCCGGGGCCGTATCGGAAACGTTATCGGAAATTCGAGAGGTTCCACGAATAGGTGAACGCCAGAATCCTCTGACAATCATCGCAACTCCAATAGAAAAGGCCACTTAAGTCATTTGACTCAAGCGGCCTTGATGGAGGCGGCGGGAATTGAACCCGCGTCCCGCGATTCCTAACTGCCTTTGCGGTAAGGAACTTACGGAAACGCCAAATTCATTGGCAGGGTATTGGCAGGGATGCAGCGACAGGAATTGTCCACAATTCGCTGCGAATGACAGTGATCTAA
>CAXBHV010001311.1:0-2639 GCA_963974855.1 uncultured Rhodopirellula sp.
GGTCATCCCCGAAAACGAAAGTCTTGACGACTTCCGCTACAACCAAATGCGTCACTTAATAAATCGCAAATCCTCCGGGATTCATCGTTTTGATCGTGGAGCGATCAACGACAAACTTTCGGACGTGCCTACGCAAAGCCGTCGCGTGATTTGCGGCTCATCAATGCATTGGCTTGTTCATCGTCGATGAATTGTTCTGATTTTGGATCCCATTTCAATTCACGGCCCAACATCAAGGCGATATTGCACAAGTGACATGACGTCATCGTTCGATGATGAGACCAGACGTCCGAGATCGGCTTGCCACGATCTTCGATGCATGCAAAAAAATTGCCCATGTGATTGCCCGGCTTCTTGCCATTGCACAGCTCGATAATTTTTTCGTCCAGCTTCGTGCGATCTTCGTCAGTGAGATCATCCACGGGGCGTCCTTCAAGTTTGCCGCGATTGACAAAGATGCGTCCCTTGTCGCCTTCGAACAGGATCCCGTTATTGAAATCAACATTGTCACCTTCGCGTTTGTAATGACTGTTCACGCTCATCAGTGAACCGCTCGCAAATGTCAAATCGATATGGAACTCGGTCGCGGTGTTATAGCCGTTCGGTAACGACGCTTCGCCGTTAAAGAATGCGTTCCAATTGAAATCCGAAGGCACGGTCTTCGGGAATTTACCGGAACCGGTGATCTTGACCGGGCCATCTTCGCCGGGGGCCAGTGCCCATTGCGCGATATCGATATGATGGGCACCCCAATCGGTCATTTTGCCGCCGGAGTACTCGAAGTACCAACGGAACATGCGGCGGCGTTGCTCACAGTAATCAGCTTCGGCCGCAGGACCGACCCACATGTTCCAATCAAGATCCTCAGGCGGTTGCTCGGTTTCGAACGGTCCGTCGTCGGGTGCACCGCCGATTGCGATGTAGGCATTGACGTTCTCGCCGAGCATGCCGGTTTGGACCATTGCGATCGCGGTCAGGAACAACGCTTTATCGCTACGTTGTTGCGTCCCGACTTGGAACACTCGTCCGGTCTCTTCGACAACCTTTCGAATTTGCTTGCCTTCGTCGATCGTCAACGTCAACGGTTTTTCGCAATAGACATCGGCGCCGCTGCGAAACGCGGCGATCGCGATTGGAACGTGCCAGTGATCGGGGGTTCCGATCGTGACGACTTGCGGTTTTTCTCTTTCCAGCATCTCGCGATAGTCGCGATACATGTTCAGCTTGCCACCAAAGGCATCATTGAACTCTTGGGTATGCAGATCGTCGACGTCACAAACGGCCACCATTTTGGCATGTTTTGCGGCGCCTCGCGCGATGTTGCCTCCTCGGTTGTACCGTCCGCGACTGCCGCCGACCCCGATGGCAGCAAGACGAAGTTTTTTCGGTCCATCGGCGGCAATCGCAGGGCTTGCGACCGCGGCGATCGAGCCCGCAGCGGCTGTGTTTTTTAGAAACTGACGGCGTGATGATGACATAGAGAATTCCGTACTTGGAAAGAGTGGCATTCGTTTAAGGCGTCCAAAGTTTGCACGACCAGACCGACGCAATGAAAATCAGGAAAGCGTTTATAAAATAGCGGAAAAAGTAGCTTGCGGGGGCAAATCGCAAACCGCAAACTCGAGAATTGTCAACGCATCCTAATCTGCACGCCCCCTGAACCTTCGAGGGTTGGACTTGTTACGATCTAAGCTCGATTTCGCCTTTTGGGAAAGATCGACCGTAATCTCTTCGTCGTGGCGGGATCTTCGTTACAGAGATCAATCGGCCGATGGTTCTGCGTCAAAAACCTGCTTCCGTCCTTTCCTTGACAAGACAACATGAATTTGGCTTTTGAAGTTCGAGTGGCGATCGCTTCGATTTT
Organism: uncultured Rhodopirellula sp.; assembly: GCA_963974855.1. GTDB lineage: Bacteria > Planctomycetota > Planctomycetia > Pirellulales > Pirellulaceae > Novipirellula. The sequence goes on from CAXBHV010001311.1 coordinate 1,865, forward strand.
CGTGGCGTTGGTTTTGGCCAGCGTGGTGTCATTGGCACTGAAATGGCGACATCCCGAGCGTGCCTTTACGGAACTTCACGAGCGGATACGCACGTGGTGGGTGATCGTTGGGTTCTTCTCCGCAGCGTTATTCTTCTCTCCGACAACCGCGGTGTGTTTCTTTGCTTTTGTGAGCTTCTTGGCACTCAAAGAATTTTTGTCGATGACGCCGACGAGGCGGTCCGATCGCCGCGTGCTGTTCTACGCCTACTTGTCGATTATCGCACAGTATTACTTTGCCGCGACATCGTGGTACGGCATGTTCATCGTATTCATTCCGGTGATGATGTTTGTTTGGTTGCCGACGCGGATGTTGATGATTGGCCAAACCGATGGTTTCCTGCGAGCTGCCGGATCGCTGCATTGGGCGTTGATGATCACCGTGTTCTCGTTGTCGCACGCCGCATTTCTGCTGATGTTTCAAGTCGCCCCAAGCCCGCGAGTGGCGGCCGTTTTTCCATCGGAAGCCGCAATTGTCTATCCCGGAGCGGGGCTGCTTTTGTTCCTGGTTCTGCTGACCGAACTGAACGACATCTTTCAATACATTTGGGGTAAGTCGCTGGGCAAGCGAAAGGTCGCACCAACGGTCAGTCCTGGTAAAACCTACGCGGGCTTGATCGGCGGCGTGGCTACCACGATCGTGTTCGCAGTCGTCGTGGGCCCTCGCTTGACGATCATGGATGACGCACGCTCGTTGATGGCCGGAGTCATTATTGGGATGGCTGGTTTTGCGGGG
>CAXBHV010001312.1:0-2636 GCA_963974855.1 uncultured Rhodopirellula sp.
CTCGTCCACTACAGAGAAAACACTTCACCGGTGTGATTGGTAACAAAACTCGATTGACGAAGTTATTTCCGAACAGTGCCTAGGGTCGAAACATGACAATCCATCCGCGACAACCACTGATATACTTGGCGAGTTGTACGGAGTCTGTGGTTGGACGTCCCGGTTGGCAGCCCCGATCGTAGGCCGACACTTGTTTCGCAAGTTACCAGAAGAACTGTCACAATAAAACCATGCTGATGCGAATTGCACCCCTAGCTTTGCCCCGTCTTGCTCTGTTTACGCTCGTGTTGTCTTTTTGCACTGGAGTCCTCTGGACTGACGTCTCGGCAGCGTCGCCGAATTGGAACGGCGTTGTGTCGCCGACGGGCTCAGTCCGTCTCCTACGCGGCGGCAAAGAGGTCGCGACGCTGTCCCCTGGGCTATTCGAAAACGATTGGCAGTTTTCGGGCATGAGCGCGGCGAAAGCGGGACAAGTCACTATCGGAAGTACACATCAAGGCAAAATCGTTTCCGCAACCGGAAAGGTAATTGAAGTCCAGTTGCAGCTTTCGATCCAAAAAAAGCAACCGCATTTTCAGTATCGCTTGACGCCCACCGAGGACGTCCGACTGAACAGCCTGCACGTTAACCTCAGTCTTCCGACCGACACTTGACACTTGGGGCAGCGGTGGATTTACCGCTGACGGTGCAACCAAACCGTTTCCCGCTTCGTTTAAAGGCACCACGGTACACTCTGGTTCCAGCAGCGCTCTTTTGATCGTTTACGGCTGATTCGTTGCAGTCCCGGGCGTCGCTATAACCACAAAACGCAATTCGCCACGTGATGGTGCTTCGACTTCAAATGCCACCATCTGCGTGCCGGGGTTCGCGGAGTCCCACTCATGGCGAGGCCTTTCCGTATTGATCGTCGTCCAGGTTGCCCCAGGCGGTTCGACGATTGTCATCGTCAGTCGCTGGCCTTGTTGTTGCAAATTAATTGTAGCATCAGTATTAGACATGACTTCCGCACGCGTGATCATGCCCCAACGCACACGGCTTCCCGGTGCGAGTCCGGTCAAATCGTCTTCGATCTGTACCTCACGTGAAGGCAACAGCGTCACGCTACGGCGTACGCTGTCAGCTTGTCCCTTGTACACCGCACTCAGATCGGCGACGGAGTACGGCGACTCGGGATCATCTGAAAACTCGATGATCGTGGCGTGGCCTTTGGCAACCTGCAGCTTCCCGTCGATGACCAGCGTGTTGTGTCCTGAATTGCTTTGACGAAAGATTGTCCAGCGATCTGAGTTCTGCGCGGCACTCCACAAATTCATGCCTCGTGATTCGATGCCATGATAGTTTTCAGCTCCCAAATCGATCGCCCAGCGTACGCCATCCGCATCAAGCACAAATGAGCCAATATCCATTTGCCCATGAGGCCCTGAAGGTGAACCCGCATTGAGTCCGACGAACCTCGCATTGGGGCCTGTCCTAGAACGGTGATGTACGGTGACGGGCGTGTCACTTTCGCTCTGCCAATTCAATGGCATCTTGATGTCCGCATCCTTGAATTTGATTTCACTGTCGTTCATCCACAGCAGAGCCAGCGGCAGCAAGCGGTTTCCACCAGCGCCAGCGTCGCGTGACCGGAAACTCGCAAGCTCAGCTCTCAACCTCGCGTCCTCGCCGAGCAACCAATCGGGACGCTCGTAATGCTGGGCGAACCAGTACAACGCCGTTTCGGGGCCTCGGCTCGCGCCGCCGTTGGTGTAGTTGAACGCATCATCCAGAGCATCGAACATCCAGTCGTAACCGATCGATATCGCCAATGTCATCTCCGCGACATCCAACAAGTGGCTGGGGCTCCAATCGTCAAATGCGGCGACGCAGCAGCACGAAAAGTTCCCCCTGTCTTGTCACTCTCTTGCTGCTTGGAGCCAATCGATGGACCGGGCGTCAATTGCGGCGCGACAAACCCTGTGCGATTCCTGAGCACTTGGCAACCGTCTTCGCTCGCATCGGCATGAAGCGTCTGCATTTTTCGCCAGTCATTTCAGTGAGCGAGGCGTGGAGTTACTTCAGCTTGCTCAAATCGAATCGCCACACGTGTTTTTCGGCATCAACAATGAATGCAAATCCGCCATCCAATGCGACGGCGTTAAACTCTCCATTGGAGCGCGTATCTGACTTCGGCAAGGTGCCAACGAAAAGCACGTTACCGCTGGCACGATCAATTCGCATCAACCTGTAATCGAGCGCTACGGTCACAATTGAATCGGTAGTCACACCGTTTGTAGAAGAAAAACTATGCGAATTCACAAGCGACCAGCGTTTCACGCCCGACAATTTATCGACGCAAATCATCGCCCCAGGATCGTTGAGCATTTGATGCATGCACGTGACAACTACGCTGTCGCCATTATCGATCACGCCGCTGGGCCAGACGTGTTCGCGGTCAACGAAGACATCGGCGCAGTCAAATTCCCAAGCCAGCTTGCCTGAAGCTAAGTCGACCGCGCTGAAACTTCCGTCACGCGTTCCAAAGTAACATCGATCCTCGTCGCAGCAAAAATTTCCGAAGCTGCCTCCGGCAAGAGGCAACGTCCACTTGGGTGTAAAAACTCCGGCATCAAAACAAACCAGTGTGCCAAGTCCTT
>CAXBHV010001313.1:0-2631 GCA_963974855.1 uncultured Rhodopirellula sp.
CGCCCTTATTTCTGACAGTTTGTCGTCACGCTTTATCCACTGTGACGAAATCGTCCAAGTATTGACGCACGCGTTCTTCCAGCCTTGCAATGTGCTGCTGTGGGGTCCCGGCGGTCACGGCAAGTCCGACATGGTGATGACGGCGCTAAAGAAATTGGGGTACCTCGAGAACGAGATCTTCTTGCAATCGTTTGGCGAAGGGATGACCGAAGATCGATTATGGGGCGGCCCCAACATCGCCAAGCTGGACGAGTGCCTGGAATACGATACCGATCGTTCGTTCCTGCCGTTTGAAGTTGTCATCTTGGAAGAGATTCTCGATGCGTCGTCGCAAGCACTGCTGCCGCTGAAAGATGTGCTGACACGTCGCGTTTTCATGAATGGCAACCAACCGGTGCCGATGCGGTCCCAGGCGATTGTGGCATGCACCAACAAAGATCCGCGTCAATTTGCCAAAGACAGTGATGCGGTCAAAGCACTGTTGGAACGATTTCCGCTGCAATTGGAAGTCCGCTGGCCCTCGTATGACCAAGCGGACTACGAAGCATTGTTCAGCAAAACCAATCCCGATGCGGGGCCCGACCGCCGCAAACTCAATCGCATCTACGCTCATGTGATCGCAAACCTGAACGACGACCGAGAGAGTGGTTTTCAAATCTCACCTCGAATCGCCCTGGGGGGACTGCGTTTGGCAGCCAACAGCGTCGGACGTCATCAGCGAAAAAAGATGATCGTCGATGACATTTTGACCATCCGCAACGTGCAGGGAATGGAGTCCTACAAAAAGGATGTCGAATCGCTGATCCGCTCGGCGTTACGCGAAGGCGGTGTGGAGGTACTGCTCAGTGACATCGACGAGCGAGCCCGACAACTGCGTGGCAAGATGCAGGACATTAACACCAAATTCGCCTCCGCCAAAGATCTTGACGACGAAGCTCGCGGTGACGTCAATGACGAAGCGATCTCGGATATGGTCGACTTGATGAGCAGCATGGACGCGTTAAAACATGAGTTGTTCAGCATCGAAGTCTCGGACCCGATGTTGATCAAATGGAAGAAACGCTCCGAAGAAGCGGTCGACGAGGTCGCGGCGGAAATCGAGGCGGGGAGATAGACGATGACGCAAGTTCATGTCGCCCGCAAGTTCCGTGACTTCATTCGCTTCCACACGCATATCACCTATCCCGAATCGAGCGAACGACGTCAACAAATCAATACCGCCGAGGTAGTCAAGAAACTTGACGCAATCGGGATGGGACACGTTCATGTGCCGATCATTTGGGACGGAGTCCACTTGGTCGATGAAGGCCGATTAGCAGGTGCCAATGAAATCGAGCGACGCGTCCGATTCACCTATCGCATGCGGATGTGGAAGTTGACGACGTGGATCGACGAAGTGTTCAGCTGGTCGGCACGCGATGTGGATCTGTATTTGCAACTTGCGCAAGCACTTCGCGAAGTCGATTTCGAGCACATCAAGGGACGAACGGACGTCGACCGAGCGATTGCGAACATTGCCATCATCGCGACCGCCAAACGCTCGATCGCCCAAGGCATTCCGCCCGACACCATCACGTGGCAGATCAATTGGGCATTAAAACAGGTCGGTGGACTAAATCGATCACGAACAGATGTCACGTGACCGCGGTATTTCGTCGATCGCACTGGTTGAAAACATTGACACGCGTGGCAAGATTGCGTCGCTATTTGCCGATTGTTTTGGCGGCGTTCGGCGGGACACCGAAAAGAAGGAAATGCACCCGCTGTCAGTTCGCCGGCTCGATGTCGCTTCGCGGTTGCTGGCGGAACCCGGCATGGAAGCGTTGCTGCGAATCTCACGGATCGCCAACGAATACGTGGCATTTCAACCCCGGTTCGAGAAAAAGATGACTCCCGCGGTCGATGGAGATCAAACACGAATGCGGATGATGCAGTCATATGATGAGCTACCGAAATTGGCCCCCGCCGCATGGGCATTAAAGGTTGCGGCGCCCAAGTACTTTCGTTATCGCTTGGCAACGAAAAGTTTTATGGTGCGTGAGAAGATCAAACGTAGCGATAAAAAGCAATTCTTTTACGCGATGCTCGACCGATCCAAATCGATGCAGCAAGGCGAACGGATTTACAAGCTGCTCGCCATCTTGCTGAACCGGCTGCGCGCCGTAGGTCGGCGCGAAGCGATCCTGGGGTACAGTTTTTTTGATTCCGTCGTACACGAAGAGGTCATCGTTCGCGAAGTTGCTGAGGCCCGTGAAGAGATCCGGCGGATGCACTACGAGTTTTTTACTGGCGACGACACCGACATCAATTTAGCGTTACGTGAAGGCATCAAACGCATCAAAAACTTGGTCAACGATCAAGAGTCCGAGCAGCCGGAATTAATCATCGTGACCGATGGGGACCACGGCATCAACGTCCGCCCCGATGAATTAAAAGGCATCATGTTGCACGTATTCGTGGTCGAAGAACGCAACGACGACCTCATCAAACTCGCGCACCACACCGGCGGCGTCGCACTGGATCGGTTGTAGACCGAAACGCAGCGAAAAGAGAAGGGGAGCTGGGAGCTGGGAGCTGGGAGTGAGGAGTGAGGAGTGAGGAGTGAGGAGTGAGGAGTGAGGAGTGAGGAGT
>CAXBHV010001314.1:0-2626 GCA_963974855.1 uncultured Rhodopirellula sp.
TCCCTCGGACTAAAGTCCGAGGCTATCGAAATTTGTCGCTCCGCGACAGCAAATAGCGCAACTTCAAAAAGCGTGAGCGAGGGACTGCACACTGATCGCATTATATTACCGGTAGTCCCTCGCTTACGCGTCGGGTTATGGTGTTTCTGAGCTGGACGCTCTCGACAGCCACCGCATCCCTTACGTGCCGCGGCGGTTGCCGTACCAGCGGATTTGCATGCGGTCGCAGTATTGGAATCCGTGCTCGGCCGTCCAGGGACGCAACCACGTCGCGGCCTGGTCCAGATCCTCGTTGCTGATTCCTTGCGGCATCACCCAGACTTTGGCTGCGGGAACGTCAAGCTGCGAGACAATTTCTTGAAGCTCCTCAAGATCCCGCTCTCCGTCGACGACAAACTTAACTTGGTAGTCGGCCGATTGCTCCATCAACTTTTGCATCGTCCCGATCGGCATCCGCCGCTGCTCGTGCAGTTCGCTCCAACGCGGATGTTGACTTGCATTCGGCGTGCTGGTGCGAAATTTAGGGCTGATCGACATCAAATCGCAGGCGATCTGGCGTTCAATCGTGCCAGCGGTTTCGATCGTGATATGGTGGCCACGCTCTCGCAGCATTTCACACAACAACACCGATTCCTTGGGCAGCAGCGGTTCGCCGCCCGTCAGCACGACGTGACGCACGCCCGATTCAGAAATCGACTCGACAAGCGAGGCAATCGAAACCTGATCCCCTTCGGGACGCCACGACGCGTACGGGGTATCGCAGAACCAACAACGCAAATTACAGCCGCTGGTACGAACGAAAAAGCTGTCGGTTCCCGTCAGCTCACCTTCACCTTGGCGGCTGACGAAGGTCTCGGAAATGCGCAGCGTAGATGTTTCGGCCAGGGTCCCCCTGGTCGATTCCGGCGAAGCCTGCAAAAATCCTGAATTACGAAGTGGAGAAATCAAAATTGAACGACTCAAATCATTTTCGCGAGCTGTTGGAAGTCTTTGACAATCCCAGCCCGACACGAAACTTTACGATCCAACATCACTGTCCCGAGTTTACTTCGGTTTGTCCTAAAACAGGCCAACCCGATTACGGAACGATCATCTTTACCTACGTGCCCGACAAAATATGTGTCGAGCTGAAGAGTTTAAAGATGTATTTGCAGCGGTTTCGCAACGAAGGAATCTTCTACGAAGCCGTGACAAACCGAATCATGGACGACTTTCTCGCTGTCGTAAAGCCACGGCAAGCGACAGTCGAAAGCCGTTGGACCCCTCGCGGTGGTCTGAACAGCAATATCATCGTGCAATATCCCGACGTTCCGCTCGGTTAGGACCGTCGGCATAATTACTGACGTAGCGAAACTCGTCAAGAGTTTCGACCTATGCCGTGATTCACGAAAGTCTTGACGACTTCCGCTGCCAGTGAGGACCGTCAACTAATGTTCCATCGGTCCAGAATATCTTGCTTTTGTGCCCGTCTGCAGTCGGGCGATCTCCTGCTCCCTTCCTTCCTGAACCCCGAAAAACTCCATCATGACGACTCCGATTTTGCTAAGCGGATTTGCTGACGAAGCCGCCAACGAAAAGCTTGCCGTTCAACAGTATTCCGCGTTCGCCGCCCTCGGATTGAAGTACTATTCAATTCGTTTCATCGATGCGGGCGAAGGAATCAAGAATGTCATGATGCTCAGCGATGCCGAGATCAACCATCTCGTCAAAATGCAGAGTGACTATGGATTGAAAGTTAGCAGCATCGGTTCGCCGATTGGCAAAGTGAAGTTAAAAGACGTCGACGATGGCACGGCAAACAAGTTCGTGCCGTTTGAGCAATACATGAAGGAAGACGTCGCTCGCGCCTGCGATCGCGCCGAAGCATTCGGAGCCAAGCTGATTCGCGGATTTGCGTTCTATCATCCCAAGGGCACTAAGCCCGAAGATCACATTGATCAAGTTTCGGACCAGCTGACTCAGATCGCCGAAGCGTGCGACAAGCGTGGTTTGACGTTTGGATTGGAAGTCGAAGCCAACTTGGTCGGCCAAACGGGGCAATTGCTCGAAGCGATCGCAGCCAAGGTCAATCACCCTGCGATGCTGACGATCTTTGATGCGGCGAATATTGTCACGCAAGGTTTCACACCGGATGAAACTTACGGACAATATTTGGCGATGAAGCCAAGCTTGGGCTGGGTCCACATCAAGGACTATCACGATCCATCGCCAACGGCCCGGATCGATCATGTGGACGAAGCGAGTCTCAGCAACTTTGTGCCTGCGGACCGGGGCGACAGTGGTCACGAAGCGATCTTGCGTGACATGAAAGACTTCTTGCCCGAGTTGCACAAGCGGATGACTGCACGCGGAGCCGATGGAGTCTTCATGGATCTTGAGCCGCACGTCAAAGGTGGCGGACAATTCGGTGGCTTCAGCGGCCCCGACGGATTTGGTGTCGCATTGCGAGGCCTCTGCCGCGTGCTCGACTACGTCGGAATCCCCTACGGATTGCGAACGTTCGAAGACATCAAAGCCTCGTAGCTTTGTAGGCCAATGTAGGCCGGACCGCAGTAAAGCGGAGCGGAGTGTCGGCGCAAGCAGATTAACCCTCCCGTGTGCGGGAGGGTCGTCCGCGATAGCGGCC
>CAXBHV010001315.1:0-2625 GCA_963974855.1 uncultured Rhodopirellula sp.
GTGATCCATTGTTCTAATCGCGGAGCGATCAGCGACCATCCGCCGGTTCTTGTGCCCGGCGTTCGCTTCGCCGTGCACGAGTTTCATAAAACGGTCTGGTTGTCCCGAAAGGCATTGCACTACTTCTCGGCTTGCGCACGAACAAGCCGCGAATTGGATTTCTGCAGGCGATCCAGCATGGGGTCTAAAACCTCCTTTTTGGTTGCCGCTTGCCACGTTGGAGTATCGATCGGAATCCGTTTTTCCGATTCGGGCATCTTCGCACCCTCACTGATACGATGCTGTGTCACCAGCACTCCAATGTTTTGTTGACGACGATCCAACCACATCAGGGTTCCACTTGATCCGGAGTGAGAAATCTCATTGGCAAGTCCATCTTTGCCAGCGGATCGGAGCATGAAACCAAGTCCGTAATACTTCCCCGGTCGGTCCCCTCGATACATCTCTTGGATCGCATCTCGAGGAATGAATTGTTTGCCATCATGGACACCATAATTCTGGTGCAACAGCATGAACTTGCTCAGATCGTCCAGTGTGGAAACGATCCCGCCGCCGACGGAGATATAGTTTCCAGGCGGAATGAGTGGTTGATTCAACTTGCGACGAAATTTTCCGTCGGATCGCCATAGCCAATAGAAGTCGGCCATTTGCTTTGCCGTATCTTCGTCGGGATGGTAAGTCGAGTGCGTCATCCCAAGTGGTTCGAACAATTCCGTTTGAATCGCCACTTCAAGTGAGTGGCCGGTCGACAGTTCGATGATCCGTCCTGCGATATCGTATCCAATTCCACTGTACGAAAATTCTTCGCCGGGATTGATCGGCATCGGCATCTTGGCTTCCCGAGCAACGACATCGGCTAGTGTCATTCCCTGGTGTCGGTAACGGAGCCAGGGGCGACCGCCCTTGTCATAGTCTGAACGGAATCCAGCGGTATGGCTGAGACACTGTCGTAGCGTGGGCAAGGTTGCAGGGGCCTCGCCCGACTCTAGCAACAAGTCGCTCATCTCATGCAAATAAGTATCGATCGGGCGGTCCAAGTCCAATCGTCGTTCGGCGGCAAGTTTGACCACGAGCGTTGCGATGATGGGTTTTGAGATCGAGGCGACGTGAAACGGAGTTTCCGCAGTAAATGGCTTGGCATGCTTGATGTGCCGAAACCCGAAACCCTCTTTGAAAATTTTCTTGCCATCGTGCATTAGCAAGACAGCACCACCGGGCACTTCACCACGCAAAACGCTCTCGTCCAAGTGTTTTCGTAACATGTAGTGGTCTGGGGAACGAAGGAAATCGGTTTTTTCTGTCGGTGCAGCGACATTCTCGGCCGGCAACGAACTCGTCGCCACCGAGAAACAGCACAGGATGACGACGAAATATCTCACAGACTTCATGCAACACCAGTCAAAGCGACGTCGGAAACGAATTTGGACGCATAGCGTAGTCAGATCCGATGTCGGCTGTAAGTAGCCAAATTGGCCCCAACCTCATGTCCCCCATTGCAAGCAACATTGTGCGACGCCAGCGGTGCGACGCGAACGACTTGGTTTTGCGACATGTTGCGGTCGTTAAGCAGAGGATCAGCAATCCAATTCCCAGGCGAATACATTCCCAGGCGAATACAGAGTTGGTGGTCTGCGGATCCACGATTCGCTTCTCCGCAACGGATAACAATCTCCGCACCGGATAACAATAATCGATACTGTTTTGCGTGGTTTTCTTCTGACGCAACCTTCAGCTGGGACTTATAGTAATGTAAATCTGCTGATCCTGTTTTGATTATTTCGACCGAGGTGAACTCCCGTGAGTCTTTTGAAAATTCAATACGACCAATTCATCAAAGACGGCTTCGACAAACTCGGCGCGATCGTGATGGTGATTGACGGTTGCAACGAAGATGAGCGTTATGAACCCACCGTCGAATTGCTGGAGGAGATTGGTTACAAACGAAGTGACGCGGACGAAGTGGGTGAGGACGAGTTCGCGATCAAAACTCCCGCCGGTAGTATGAGCGAAAAATCGATGCGTGCGTTTTTTGTGAAGTTCAAAATCGGCAAGTTGTTGCTGCAGTATCAACCGTTGAACCGATTTATCGTTCGTGGCAAGCAGTATACGCCGCATCGGCCCGAGTCCGATTTTCGCTTTGCAGATTGGTATCCGGTTAAATCGGATTCGAAAAAGACAAACGCAAAACCTGTTGTACGTCGCGGCATGATTGAAGATCAAATCGCTGACGATTTTCCGAACGCTGCCATGGCTGCCCAGTTTCTTCACGAGCAAGGATTCAAACGTTCCAACACGTACAAGAGGTTGCCTGTTAACACCTACTTTGTCGCGGCGCGACACGGTGATGGGCAAGCATCAGGAGTGGTGTTTCGTGGCGAGAAAGAAACCTACTACTTTGATTTCTATTCGGACGCACGGTACGTGATGGGAGCCAGCGGGCTACTGAAGGATCACGCAGACACCAAGCGACAAACAAAAAACGCTTCGGAAATCGTGGCCATGAATATTCTGTTCTAATCCGATCGACGAGAGCTGCCCGTCGAATTCGATTAACCGTTTTGGATGATAGTCAAGGTAACTAAAAGTTTGATGTCTTAGCGGTTTGGCGCTAGCCACGGTTCAGTG
>CAXBHV010001316.1:0-2620 GCA_963974855.1 uncultured Rhodopirellula sp.
CGCGTCAGCGGCCGGGTCCCGCGCACTACCCGGTGCCTTACGGCCCACGGCTCACTGTTGCGATTTGCATCTGGATTAAATCACCGAAAGTCTTGGCGACTTTCGCTACGGGATTTGAGGGTGCTTGATGACAGGCTGGAAGCCTATCCCACATTTTATCGTCGGCGGGCGACTCGCAGTTTGGCACTGCGGCTGCGGGCGTTATGTGCCACCTCGGATTCGGTAGGCCGCAGCGGCTTTTTCGTCAATACCTCCCAGCGATGATCGTCACGGAACGCGTTTTTGACGATCCGGTCTTCGAGCGAATGGAAACTGATGATCACCATTCGGCCGCCCGGTGACATCCAATCCGGAGCGTCACGAAGCGTCCGCTCTAAAATCCCAAGTTCGTCATTCACGGCGATTCGCAGTGCCTGGAACGTCCGCGTGGCTGGGTGAATGTCGTGATTGCGGCTACGAGGAACACAGCGGCGACAGATTTCGACCAATTCATTGACCGTGCTGATCGGTTGCCGCTCGCGTTGTTTCGCCACGATCGCTCGAGCAATCCGGCGACTGAAACGCTCTTCGCCGTATTGGTAGATGGCGTCCGCGATCTGTTTTTCGTCGTGCTGAGCCAACCAACGACTCGCGGGAACGCCGTTTTCCGGGTCGAATCGCAGATCCAGTGGCCCATCGACGGTGTAGCTAAAACCACGGTTGCGATCGGCCAATTGGTCACTCGACAACCCGAGATCCAACACCATCGCGTCGGCAGTGGTCAGATCAAATTGGTCGAGCGCCTTAGCGGCCTGCTCGTAGCTGGCCAAGAAAACGGTCAGCCGAGGGTCGTGCGTTTCGCTCTCCACACGTTGACTGACCGCAGGATCACGGTCCAAACCGATCACGCGAGCGTCGGCGTCCTCGATCGCTTCGAGTAACAACCGCGAGTGACCGCCGCCACCGTACGTTCCATCGATCACCACCTTGGGCGGCGTTTGGGCCACCTCAGGATTAGCGACCCAATACACTACCTCGTCCGGCATCACCGAGACGTGGCACGTATCGATCTCGCTCGGCTCAGCTTCTTCGTTGGACAACGTCTCTTCCTAGCGTTCGGTTAAAGGTGCATGATCTAGCCGAACGATTCTACAGGATCGCGAGAACTATCCAACGGTATTGACGCCGGCCTAGCCGTAGCGGAACTCGTCAACGGCTTCAACAAGCCGTCAAGAGATTCGGGGGGGCATAGGGCGTAGGGCCGGTTCCTGCCGGCCGCTTTAATGACGCGATCTACGTCGGCCGGTGGGAACCGGCCCTACTTGAAACTCAACCGGCTCAGCCGACGGACTCGTTGCACTGCAGCGCCTTGTCCAAATTGCGGCTCACTTCCTTCAAACGTTCCAAATCGCCGCCGCCAACTTCGGCAGCCAACCATCCGCTGAACTTGATATCTCGCAGAGCCTTCTTCACGCTCGGCCAATCGATGTCACCTTCGGTAATCTTGGTGAACTTGCCCGTCTCACGCGAAAAACCTTTGATATCGAGTTTCTTGATTCGCTTGTCGAGCGTGCGAATCCAGGCCGCAGGATCGCCAAACTTCCAGTGGTTGCCGATGTCAAACTGAGCACCGACCCATGGCGAATCGAAATCGTCGATGAACGCAGCAAAGGCGTCAGCCGTCTGGTCCGTCCCGCCATTGGGATCGTAGAACATTTCGTTCCACACGTTTTCCATCAAAATCGAAACGCCCAACTTCTCGGCGTCCGGAAGTGCTTGACTAATATTATCGACCGCTCGCTTGTAGACTTCGTCCGCAGTTCCATCCGAACCACGTCCAGGCACCAACAGCATCGTGTCGGCACCCACGGCAGCGGTTTGCTCAAGTCCCTTGCGAAGACTCGCTAACGCTTTGGCTCGCGTCTCGGGGCTGGCGTCGGTGTGACGCACACCCCAGTGATCGGCACCGACCGTACCATCGATGATCAAGCCGGTTTCTTTCGCCGCCGCGTTGGCTTCGTCGACATCGAAACCAGGCGCGTTCAGTTCGACGCCTTCAAAACCCGCTTCTTTCGCCGCAGCGAATTTATCGGTCAGCGAACCTTTAACACCAATCATGCCGATCTTGAGCGTCTTGCGAAGCCAAGGTTTGTCGGTAGCAGAATCCGCTGCTGCGGCGGTCGACGGACGCATCATTGCCAAACCAGCGACCGAGGCCGCACCGAGTTGTAGGACTTGACGACGTGGATAGAGCGTTTGTTTTTTCATGGCGGGAATTCACTCGTAGAGCAAAGGTGGGATTCGGGGTGAAGGTCGCCGCCCATTGTAAACGCGTTTCGCCATCGAGCGGCGCGCGAACCGCAGGAAATTGTCTGCCGTAGCGAAAGTCGCGGTGACTTTCGGCGATGCGGGTGGGGTGGACGTGGGCTGATGACAGGCTGGAAGCCTATCCCACATTGAGGGGACGAAAGTCTTGACGACTTCCGCTACTTATGCAACGAATCGGCGGATTCGGACGGCGGACGCTTGGCCTTGCGGGGTCACGTTCACGCTGATGAACTCGTCGCCTGCGGGGACTCCCGCATCCAAACATGCGTTGATCGGGCACGCCGGATCGAGGTTCTCGCAATTCAAAATCGGG
>CAXBHV010001317.1:0-2615 GCA_963974855.1 uncultured Rhodopirellula sp.
CCACTAAGTCGCTGGGACTCGTAGCCTCGTCCACTACCTCCAAAGCTGGCAGTTGTATCCGAAACGGGGTCAGACCCCTTTTCGCGGATCCCCTTTTCGCGGATACCCGCTTAATACGCATCGGTGATTGCCATCGACGCGTTTAATCGTGGGTCGCCCGTGGGGAGCAACGACGTGCGAGTGGCGATCAGCGATGCACCGAGTAGGTAAACGCAGACGGCAAAGATCAACGTGCCAATTTCGGGCAGACCGATGGTGAAATCTGGCCCCAGCTCCGGCATCACCAACCAGTACAAATCCAAATAGTGCATCACCAACAGCCAGCCGGTCCAAAAGATCATCGCGTTTTTGTTGGTCTTCACATGCCGTGACATGATGCCCAGGAATGGGATGATGAAATGTCCAAACAGCAAAAACACTAGCAAGTAGCCCCAACTGTTCGTGTAGCCTTCGGCCATCGACGCACCACGAACGACGAACCAGCGTGTCGTTTCGGGAACGTTGGCATACCACAACAACATGTATTGGCTGAACGCGATGTATCCCCAAAAGAATACAAACGCGAACAACAATCGTCCCAAATCGCGGCGGTGTTCGTCGGACACAGTGACTGGGAATAGGTCAAGCCGCTGTAAAAGTAGGATGGCCAACAGGTTGATCGAAAAGCCACCGACGGCACATCCAGCGAAGTAGTAAACCCCGTAAATCGTGCTGTACCAGTGTGGGTCGATCGACATCAAAAAGTCGAAGGCGGCGTAGGTCAACGTGATACCGAACGCGAACACGCAGATTCCGGCCCACCATTCCATCTGCCGCGTGTCTTCGTCGCCACCTGCGGAATCCTGATGACGCGAACGGCTGAAGTAGAACCATGCAATCAACGTCCAGATTCCGAAGAACACCACGCTGCGCAGGATGAAGAACGACGGGTTTAGCCAGCCTTGTTTGCTAAGAGTAAGTTCATCGACGGTTTGATGGACGTAAAGACTGTCGTGGTTATTGTGGTGGTCATGCACGACGGAGTGACTTTGTACTGGGCCCGCGGCTAGCGCCGTCGGCTCATTTGGAAACGCAACTCGATTTGCTACCGGCTCTTTCGTAGTGGACGTGGCTACACGTCCCTGTCCAGGATCTTTAGCAAGATCCAATACGACTGGACTAGGATCTTTAGAAAGATCCACTACGGGGGCTGGCCCATGTTGTTGCAACTCGCCGCTTTCGCGATTAGCCCAGGGATAGAGGCTGCCGCTGCCGCCGAGTACGGACAATGCGATCGGAACAAATAGCACGGCGACCGTGACTATGTTCAAACTGAAGATTTCGGCAGGCCGTCGAACCAGTACGCCCCAGCCGGCACGCATCAAGTGCTGGATTAAGACAAAGAACAACGATCCCAACGAGAGGCTGAGGACAAATGCGAAAGCCACCAAATACGCCAGCATCACTCGCCGGCTACCGCCTGAGTAGACAGTGGCTCCAATCAGCGACAGCACCGCACCGGCGATCGCTCCTCCACCAAGGATTTGAATCAATTTGCGTGGGAACGAGAGGAATCGTTTGTTCATGGATTAGCTCCCTGGGGAGACACTTGCGGTGCCGCGGGTGCCGCAACCGGCGTTGTGCTTTGCAAATACCGGATGTACGCGACGATTGCCCAGCGATCATGTGGATCAATCTGTGCTACATAGCTCGGCATGTTTCTAACGCCGTCGCGGATCGCTTGAAAAATCTGACCGTCGGCACGATCACGAATCTCCTGCGTCATCAGGTTCGTCGCTGGCACCCATTTTGGTTCTTTCAATTCAATCGCCCGCTGATTCACCAACCCGTCGCCCACGCCTGTCGTACCATGACAAATGGCACAGTAAATCCCGTACCGTTGTTGACCACGCTGCAGCAAAGATTCATCGACCATAACTTGCGACGGCATTGTCGTCATGAACTGAATTGCACCGCTAGTCGCGTCTTTGCTAAACCCATCGAAGAAGTGAGCGTCGTGACGCAAATGACCTCGGGCAATCGTGCCTTCGATTGGCGTGCGCATCGCCCGTCCGTCCTCGAACCACGGATGGGCCGACTGCGTGCCAAATTTGGCTTGTTTGTCCATGTCCATAAAGAAGTGGACGCGTGGTTGTCGCGATGTCGTACTCCGCGCGCGGTAAATCAGCACTAATGGAACCCAAGTTCCAACGACGACAATGGCAAGCAACAAAATCATCCACCATGGCGGTCGAGTCAGATGCAGTTCGTGAGCCAAACGGCCAGGCGTCGGCAGCGGAAATCGTTCTTCTTGATAAGTCGGCATTCGATCAATCCTCCGTCACGACTTCGATGGCCAGCGGACCCAACGATTGCAGAAACTCATGCGTCTTCTCTGCAGCGAACTGCATATCTTCAGCTTCTATCACGATGAACATTCGGTCCGCAGTCGCCCGCAGAAACCGTTTGCTCTTGTTCAGGGGATTGTGCAACATCGGCAGCTTGTTCAAACCGAGCATCCCCAGCAGTGTACCGATCGCCGCGAACAGGATCGTAGTCTCGAAGATGATCGGGATGTTGGCGGGCAAGCTGAACGTCGGCTTGCCGCTGACGAGAAATTCGTAGCCTTGGACACT
>CAXBHV010001318.1:0-2610 GCA_963974855.1 uncultured Rhodopirellula sp.
ATGCGGCAAACCCGGCACTCGTTGCCGAGTCGGATCGAGTTCGCGTTTTTCAAGTTCGCTGGCCAGTGTTCGCCAATGTTTTCGGCGAAGGACTTTGGGTGCAACAAAAGGGGGCCGCCATCGGCATGTGCGTTGTGGTTCCCGACGCCGATCAGTCACCCGAGCAAATACTGGGACTCACCGACAGACTCGCCTCCAATGAACAGATTGCCAAGCGATTGGCAGCCAATGGTTTCGACCTGATCATCCCGACAATCATCAGTCGCGAAAAAATGCAGACCGATGACGAGCGGATCATGCGAGCGGACATGACAGATCGCGAATGGATCTATCGGCAAGCATTCCACATGGGCCGGCACGTGATCGGTTACGACCTGCAGCGGGTTTTCGCAGCTGTCGATTGCTTCGCAGATCAAAACGATGCCAACAAGCCGATTGGGATTGTCGGCTACGGCGAAGGGGGATTGATCGCCTTGCATGCCGCAGCGATTGACGATCGAATCGACAGCACACTGGTGAGCGG
The DNA here is from genome assembly GCA_963974855.1 of uncultured Rhodopirellula sp. Taxonomy (GTDB): domain Bacteria; phylum Planctomycetota; class Planctomycetia; order Pirellulales; family Pirellulaceae; genus Novipirellula. The sequence goes on from CAXBHV010001318.1 coordinate 524, forward strand.
CTTTTTCGACAGCAGTGACTCTGCTTGGTCCGAGCCGATCTACCGCAATGTGTGGCGGCGCTCGATGCGGCTTGGCAATGCCGAAGTCGCCTCTCTGATCGTCCCTCGTTCATTGCTGATCGAGCACAGTGAGTTTCCGACCGTCGCCGGACACAAAGGCGACATCGTCACTCCGCCAGCGGATCGGGTGCAGACCGAGTTCAAGAAGATTCGGCAAACTGCGAAGGGGCAACCGCCACAACTCATTCTCGGTGACAACGATGTTCCGGCGACTCGTTGGTCCGGCAAAGCTTTCACTGCATTCCTTAAAAGCTTTGACGCTACAGAAACAGTGACGGTAATCGAAGGCCTCGGCGACCGACGCGCCGAGGCAAAGCTTCGAATTGCACAGCGGCAGAAGCGATGCACCGATCAGGCCGAGCAGCACGTTCAGTCTCTGGTGCGGCAATCCGAGCATGTCCGAGACGACTTCTTTCTTTACAAAGTGCACCCTGAATGGAAGGATCGACCATGGAGCACGAACAAGACGCACGATGTCGTTGCGGATGACGTTTTTGCCCAAGCCACAAAGGAGTTCCGCGAACGTTTTGTTAGCGAAGCGATGGGCCGCTTTGACGTGCCGCTTTTGCAACCCAATGCGAGGACGCGAAAGATTGCGGAAACCGACCAGTGGACCGCCTACGACGTGGTGTTAGACGTCCACGAGTCGTTGTTTGCCTGGGGCACGTTATTGATTCCGAAAGATTTACAGCCAGGAGAACGACGACCTGTAGTGGTCTGCCAGCACGGTCGCAATGGCCTCCCGCGTGATACGATCGACAACGGCAAGACGGCCTACAACGACTATGCCGCCAAGTTAGCCGAGCGAGGCTTTATCACGTTTGCGCCTCATAACTTGTATCGTGGTGAAGACAAGTATCGTTGGCTCGATCGCAAGGCCAATGCGATCGGCTGCACGCTGTTCAGCTTCATCATCGCCTCACACGATCAAATGCTCCAATGGCTGGACTCGTTGCCGTTTGTCGATGGCGACCGGATCGCGTTCTACGGTCTGAGCTACGGCGGTGAGACCGCAGTCCGGGTGCCCACAGCGCTTCCGAAGTATTGTCTGTCGATCTGTTCGGGCGACTTCAACCAGTGGACACGCAAAGTCGCATCGACCGACCAGCCATTCTCGTTCATGCGGTCCATCGAGTGGGAGATGCCTTACTGGAATCTCGGACACACTTTCGACTATGCGGAGATGACTTATCTGATGTACCCAAGACCCTTCATGGTGGAACGCGGTCATCACGACGGCGTCGGGCGTGACCAATGGGTGGCCCATGAATTCGCCAAAGTTCGCTGGCTGTATGCACAATTCGGGAAATCAGATCGCGTCGGCATCGAGTTCTTCCAGGGCGGCCACAGCATCAATGGCCAAGGTACTTTTGATTTTCTCCACAAGCACCTTAACTGGCCAGTACCGCCGCGGTAAACATCGTTCGCAGAAAGGGAGGCAGTCGTCCGTCCCACTACCTTCAGTACCCTGATGGAAAGACTCGCTCTAGCTCACGTGTGTCGATTCGATATCCGGAATAGCGAATCACAATTTTCGTGATAAATCCGAGTGACTGCCATTGGCTCGAGGCCGTTTGTGCGGACGCGTACGAGTTATGAATCGAAACGGATTCCCACTGAGGCTGCGGCACAAACTCGCTCACCCGCCATTCCGCGACCAGATGAAGTGCGATCCAGAGGATCGAGTCGTAGTCTTCGGAAACCGAAAATGTGGTCCAGTCGCTTCCGTCTTGGTAACTTGTTTCGGTGTACCGATACTCGAGCCGGTACATCAAATCTGGCACAGGTTCGGCAACAAACAACTCGTACTTCCTCGTTGGTTTGACGGGCCCGAGGTCAACGACTGGTTTCAAGTTACCTATGCGACTCGCGAGTTTGACCGACACCGGCTCGGCTGCCAGTAACGAAGTAGAAAAACCGATCAACATCAGAACGGCAAAAAATGGGACACGGTTCATGACTCTGTTCCAAACGAGATGAATATTGGGACGCGAAAGAGCTTTAGCGGCCTCCTATCCAACAAAGCG
>CAXBHV010001319.1:0-2610 GCA_963974855.1 uncultured Rhodopirellula sp.
ACCGCGGTGATCACGTTGGTGGCCGTGATTGGCGAAGGGATGGTATTGGCCGCCGTCTATTACCTCGGGACGCCGCTGAACGCCGTACTGATTGTGTTACCACCGCTGGTGTTCGTGTTAACCGTTTCGGCTGGAATCCATCTTAGTAATTATTACCTTGATGCATCGCACGAGCATCCGGAATTGAATCGTACAGGAGCGGCGCGTCGTGCAATGCGCGCAGGTGTCGCTCCATGTCTGCTTGCGACGGGAACGACGGTCGTGGGACTTGGGTCGCTCGTGTTAGTGCGGATCGAACCGATTCGCGTTTTCGGTGCGATTGCATCGCTAGGAGTCTTGGGCACATTGCTGATGTTGCTATTGGTTTTGCCCGGCGCGATGGTACTGACCGACCCACGAATGCCAGCCCCCGACGAAGCGCACAAAGACACTTGGCTGAACCGTATTCGTGGACGTGTACGAAGAAGAATTCGCAAACGATTGGCTCGACCATGGCCCGTCATCATCAGCTTTGTTTTGATCACGATTGGACTTGGTTTTGGACTGCAAAACCTAGAAACGTCGGTCAATGTGCCGCGAATGTTTTTGCCTAGCAGTGATATCCGACTGCAATATGAATGGTTCGAAGAAAACATCGGACCCACGGTGACGGGAGAATTGCTGGTCTCGTTTCCGCCAATCAGCGAAGACGACGACCCGCTAGAACGACTGGATTTGGTCAAGCGAGTTCATAAGACCGCCTTGCAAATGGAGTCGGTCGATGGTGTCTTGTCGCCGTTGTCATTTATTCCGCCGGTACAGAGCGGAGCAAGTTTATCAGCCACCGCGAGTCGCAGCGTGGTGCGTTCCTTGATTGCTGATCCCGAGTCATCGATCGGAAAGCTAGGCTTTATCTCGCGAGACGAAAAAGCAGAGGTCTGGCGTGTCAGCATCCGACTGCCTCAGAACGAAAACGTTGATCACAGGGTCATGATCGACCAGATTCTCAGTGCGGTCCAGACGGAGGTTGCCGACAGTGAATTGGATGTTCACGTCACGTTGACGGGGCACGTTGCGATCGTGCAGAAAGCACAAGAGGTGCTGCTGAATGACTTATTTCGTAGTTTCTTGGCGGCGTTCGGCGTCGTTGCGATCGTCATGATGTTCTTGTTGCGAAGCGTGCTAGGCGGTCTGATCGCGATGCTTCCGAATTTGTTTCCTACGATTGCATTGTTCGGGTGCATGGGGTTGGTCCGTACACCGCTGGATATCGGGTCGGTGATGACCGCTAGTGTGGCGTTGGGGATCGCGGTGGACGACACGATTCACTTAGTCAGCCGGTACGGTTCACGGCGTGCACGTGGACTTGGGCAAATTCGAGCGGTCTTTGGCGCGTTGTCACAGTGCGGTTGGGCGATGCTGCAAACGACACTTGTTTGCGGTTTGTCGCTGATGGCATATTGGTTCAGCGATTTTGTACCAACCAGCCAATTTGCGGTCCTAATGATGGGACTGTTAATGGCGGCACTGGTCGGCGATCTGCTGCTGCTGCCATCGTTGATGTCCAGTGTCCTGGGACGTTGGTTGGCACGCTCGGTCAGTGCGGATCCCAAAGCGGCGATCGGATCGGATTCGCCACGTCGCAAATTGCCATTTGATGTGCGGCGGTTGCCACGGCGACGCCGGACAAGACAAACGCGTTGAATCCGTGTCGCTGATCGTGCAGGGTTTAAAGCGAAATTCTGCAATTCGACCGAATTCTAACGGTCTACCGAAATTGTCGAGGCGAATGATTTCACCGGTGGCATAACCACGTTGTATTTAGCTGCCTGTACCTTCATCGCTCGTTCAAAAAACGGAAACGGGAAATCAGGACGGCGGCGTAGTGCATAACGCTCTACGGCCACGACCAGTCGCAGATCGAGCTTGCCTTCCTTGACCTTCAAAACCACGAAGCGAAGGTAAGCACGCTGGTCTTCGCTCGTCGCTCGCAGACGATTCGTCAATTGTTCTTCGAGCGTTGCGCTGTGATTCGTCGACGCTGATAGCACCCGCGGGGCGGTGACCTGAGCACTCGACGTTTGCGCAGTCGTGACTTGGATTCCGCAGAACAAGCCAGTGATCAATGCGAGCTTGGTCCATGTTTGCCGATTCATGACGATCTTTTCCTGTGCGTCCAGTTAAGCGGGTAACCGAAAAGGGGGCTGACCCTCTCCGGCGAGGCAAAAAACTCAACAAAAGCGACTCGCTCCCAAAGGGTCAGACCCCTTTTCGGATACTCTCTAAGTGAGGTCGCTAGAGCCAATACCGTACGAATGCACCTCGTGATTCGTACAGACTCGGAACTACCAAAGATGCACGGCTATTAGCAACCCGAGAAAAATGCACTCGCAGAGAGCCCTCGTGCTAGCTAATCGGGAGTTAGATGGATGCACTTGTAGGCAAGCGGATTTTTGATTGAAACGAAAATTGCATTGGTGAGCCGTGGGCCGTAAGGCATCGGGTAATCGCGTGGGCCCCGGCCGCTCACGCGCGAGCGGCTCACTAAACTGACTACCAAAGTAGATGGCCCGCGGCTGGTCCGCTAAAACGTTGGTGTTGTCGTGATTTTTGGTTGCGCTGGCTTTCTGC
>CAXBHV010001320.1:0-2608 GCA_963974855.1 uncultured Rhodopirellula sp.
CGTTTCGAAAGCTTGCTTGGCTCCCTTTCTTCACGCTGAATCCGGGCCTGAGTGAGGTGGCGAGCAGTGCCGTTTTAGCTTCGTCTCCTCGCAACTTCCCGCTGGCGTGGAACGCCTTCTGAGGCTGGCCATCGAAACTGAAGGTGATCCCGTCTTGCTCGCGGGCGATCTCGACGACAACAAACTTGTCGCTCGCCGGCAACGAGGAACGGGCGTTCGCATCGAAACCCTCTATATCCACCAATTCAACGGAGCTCGTTCCTTGCAGTTGCACGCTAAATCGGTCACCGACTTCCAACACATCGGGCCAAAGCACCTTCAGCAGTGAATGAGTCCCATCGACATAGTGCAGCGTCGTCGTTCCCAATGAATCCTCGCGGCGAACGCCTTGAGCGGCCTCCGCGTCCATTTCCTCCCAGCGTTTCTTGGGGCGTGCATAGGTCAAGTACATAACCTCCTGCGGCTCCACACGACGTTCCGATTTCGAGGAAGGAACAGGCTGGTTCAAACTCGGTTTCGCAGTCGCGGTTGCGGGTTTAGCCAGCCGCGTCGCGGGTTTCGGCGCTGCGGGCGGGCCGAGCCGGTAGACAAACAAAAGCAAGAGCAGCGTTACCGCGACTCCCAATGCTCCCAACACGCCGCCAATCAGTTTGTAGATCACGGGAAGATGCTTGCCGTATTTGCCGACCGCCCAGACGATCTTGGGCTCAACCATTCCGCCGAGCCCAATGAAAAAAGCAATCGGACCCAGGCAAAGGATCATAAGCCTGCCAACATTCTGCGATCCGATCGTGTAATGATTGATCAGCATACCGATCGCTGCGGCAGCGGCCATGCCCGCTGAAATGAGCCGTCCGTTGGGCGGCAAAGGCTGAGACGACTCATTATTCATGGCATACGTTCCTAGCCGAATTTGAAAACTGAAAGCGATAATTGTGGCCGCTCAAGGACTCAGAGTATCCGAAAGCATCAGCCGATTCCACTTATCCATTCTTAAGGAAGTGCATCGAGACGGCTGATTATTTGATTTCGTTATAATCTCGAGTGACATTTGAGCCTTCCGGAGCTTGCTTGCGGAGATTAACAATTCGTCTTAGCGATTGACGAATTCAAAGATCGCGACACAAACCGGGACGGTACCCGAACAATACGACCTCGTTTATTGGGATGATGACCAGTGGGAGTAACGATTCACTATCGCGGTACGGTCGACGACCTGTCGTGTGTCGAGCAACTCGAAGACCGCGTTATCGATTTGGTGTTCTCACTCGGCGGTCGAGCCACCCTTTGGCGATCCTATGCTGACCACGATCACACGCGAGTCGTTCGCGGGCTGATGGTGGACATGACTCCTGGCCAGGAAACGTTCAGCTTACTGATTTCTCCCGAAGGCCATTTGACGCCTCTGTTTCAGATCGAAGAAGCGGAACAATCGCCTTTCGACGAACCGCCCTATTGTTCCGTCAAGACACAGTTTGGTTCCCTGCAAGGCCACGTTGCCATTGTGTATCTGCTCGATGCACTCAAGCAGGGTTATTGCAGTAATTTGCATGTGTCGGATGAAAGCGACTACTACGAGACTCGCGACTTCAATCAATTGAAACACAAAATCGAGTTTTTGGCGGGTGCCGTCCAGTCCATGGCTGAGGGGCTACGCGAGCATGGAATCAGTAAAGAAGCCGCCGAAGATTCAAGTATCGTGGCATCCAGAATCGAACGCGTGGCGACGTTGGTGCAGCAAAAAATGTTGCCAATAGGAAAGTCACGTAGTCGAACGGGCCAGAGTTTGGATGATTCAACGGACGGTAAATCGAAATCGGGCGACATCGACTACGGCGAAGTGTCACTCGAAGAGGAAGTCGAAACGATGGATCGGTTGCGGCGGCACAACGATTTGCGTAGCGAGAGAATAGCACGCCGAATTGCCGAAGCCACTGCGGAAGGTCTTTCTTACGAAGAAGCGTTCGAGTTAGCGATGGACGACGAAGGGTTTGGCGTCACTGCGGATTCCGCGGCCGAAGAATTCTCAGATTCCCTCGAGATCAATCAACCGTGGCAAGAATCGCTAGCTCCAAACCCATTTGACGAAGCGGCTGAAGCATTGAGTCGCGAAAGCCATCCCGCCGTTTTGGAATCACAGCAATTGTTGCTTGACATCATGGACCTTCAAACAAAATCAAACTTCCGTGAAATTGCCTCGCGAGGCGCCATGGACATGGTCGGCGGAATCGTTCAAGCGACTAGCGGCCGAGCCGACGACCGAATGGGCCGTGCGCTTGCGATCACGCAACTCAAGCGAGCACTCACTGGCCATGCCTTCACCCGCGGGGCCGTCTTTGGTCTGCGAAGCGAAGATGCCATCACACAGGACAAGTCCGACTCGCTACATACTCAACTTGAAAGCATTCTAGAAACAATTCATACCCTATCCGCAGCCGCTTGGGATGAGCCAACTCCGTAATGGAAATGGCCCAAGACCCGGCAGTGTTGGAAAAAAAGGGAATCCGACGAGAGGAGATGTCAGGCAATCGGTTTGTGATAAGGGTGAAGCGAGCAAATTATATTCACCTCCCCTTCGGGGAGGTCAGAGTCGGCGGTAGCCGGCTCT
>CAXBHV010001321.1:0-2607 GCA_963974855.1 uncultured Rhodopirellula sp.
GCGAGCGATGGGCTCAGTCGGGTAGCTGGCGTGGTCGACCAAGATTTCTTGAGCGATGAAGTACAACCGCGAAGCAGCACGGAAACGTTCCACATTGAACGTGCCATCGGTCTTGCTGACGAACTTCATCAGGTTGATCGAAGCCAGGTTGCAAGCGGTGTCGTCAAGGAACATGTATTCCGAACAAGGGTTGCTGGCGTTGATCGCGCCGCTGTTCGGGCAAGTGTGCCACTTGTTGATCGTCGTGTCGTATTGAACGCCCGGATCGCCACAGTGCCAAGCACATTCGGCCATCTTGTTCAGCAATTCGCGAGCATCGTACTCGGGTGCCGCTTCTTTGACTTTGTCGCTGATCCAACGGGTTTGCCAGCGTTTGTTGTCGCGAACGGTTTCCATGAAATCGTCGGTCACGCGAACCGAAAGGTTGGCGTTTTGGAAACAAACACTGCCGTAGGCTTCGCCGTTAAAGTTCGACTCGTAGCCTTCGCGAATCAACGCGTGAGCCTTCTTTTCTTCGTTCCATTTGCATTCGACGAACTCGAGTACATCGGGGTGCCAAACCTTTAGCGACTGCATCTTCGCAGCGCGACGCGTCTTGCCGCCACTCTTCACGACGCCAGCGATCGAATCGTAGACTCGCATGAATGACAACGGACCCGAGGGTGTTCCACCGCCCGAAAGTTTTTCTCGCTGCGATCGGATGGTCGACAGGTCGGTGCCGGTGCCGCTGCCGAATTTGAACAGCATCGCTTCGCTGCACGCCAACCGCATGATGTCTTCCATGTTGTCATCAACGGATTGGATGAAACATGCCGAGCCCTGAGGATATTCGTAAGGGTTATCGGGTTGAGCGGTGTCTTGCTTGGCTTCGTCCCAGTGCCAATTGCATTTCGAACCAACCACGTCGTATTGAGCGTGCAAACCCACGTTGAACCAGACGGGGCTGTTAAAGGCACCGTGTTGATGCAAGCAAAGCCAGGTCAAATCGCGATAAAAGCGTTCACCATCTTCGGCCGAATCAAAGTAGCCGTCTTCGAGTCCCCAGTCGGTGATGGTACGGGTGACGCGATGGATCAATTGACGAACACTTCGCTCACGTTCGCCGGGGTTTTTCGGATCGCCGTAGAAGTATTTGGAAACGACAACGTTGGTAGCGAGCTGAGTCCAGCTGGCGGGAATTTCACAGTCGTTCTGTTCGAACAACGCGCTGCCGCTTTCGTCTTTGATCGTCGCACTTCGCAATTCCCAACGTGTGGTTGCAAAGGGGGTTTGCCCATCGTCAGGACAGAATACGGAATCGATCTTCAGCCCCTCCGAGACATTGGCGCCGCTGCGTGAGCGGAGCTTCTTGCCAAATTTGGATCGCGCATACTCCACGCCATGCTGATCATTGACACGCTGCAATGCAGGGTCGTTTACGGTCGAGCTTGAGCTTTCGTGGGTGCGTTCAGATAGAACCGATGCCATCGCTTTGAGACTCCTAGAGGGGTTCGTCCGTGGGGCTTGTACCGATCGCCAAGATTTAAATCGCGATCCTCGCGAAACGTCGGATACTCACCAAATTGTTATGAGAAATGTACTTTTGTCGCCTGCAGGAGTGTGGTGTTTTGTTCACGTCCAATGGGGGATCATCCGGTTCAACCCAAGATCCCAACCCATAACGCAGCGTTTGACTAAACGCTAATGCCATCACTACCCGTAGTGCCTATCGCGGCGAAACCACACTACATGTGGGCGACTCGCGAATCTTAGGGATTGCGTGATGTGTGTCAAATCGAATTTTGACAAGGCGTTAAGTCATGACTGGACAATGGTTTACAAACATCCCTTCGACAGCCGTCGATACGCCATTTTAATGACCGAAAATCCCTAAGTGGTTTGCTGTTTAAGGTTTAGTGAAGTTTGATAGCATTAAATAAATTGATTTAGAAATCCGGTCGGAATTTGGAAAAAGATCCGGTATGCAGGGACACTATGGCAAGCTGGGCGCTATGCGGGTTATTCGCAGTGGCACGCAATGGGGGTGGGGGCCTGTGAGATAGTGATTCCGGTTGCTGAAGCGCAAGTTGCCGGAGCAAGTTTTTGCTGTGAGTCGGATCGCTAATACTGCGACAGGTAGCTGATACGGCGGTCGATCCAGTAGTCGGCGACGACAGTGATTGGATACAGCAGCACAAATGCCCCGATGCCAATCTCCTGACTTCCCGTGACGGCGAGCAAGAGTATCGGCAAACCGAATTGGATCAGCAGCAACAACAACTCGGTCACTCCGGTCGGAACGCCTCGTTTACGTCGCTTTGACTTTAGCTGGCAATGTGGACAGCGAATCCACGACGTCAGCGGCAGATAAACGCGACGGAATCGAATTGGCTCAGCACACCAGGGACATGTGACCCAACCTGGTGTGCTCGGTGCTAATTCGTCGAGTCCTGACATGCGCCCCGGCGGCGGGGCATAGGGATTCGCTTCGTTGTCAGGACCATGCATGGATTTCCTCTCCGAGTGCGGAAAGTCCGAGTGCAGAAAGTAATTCTGAGGTTCCGGCGCAGCTGCCGTCGCGATCGCAGCGGAAACCCACGCTCTGGCGAGCTACGACAATAATAAACC
>CAXBHV010001322.1:0-2607 GCA_963974855.1 uncultured Rhodopirellula sp.
ATGTTCGTCGATTAAGTCCGCCAATCGCCGCTGCTCGACTTCGAGATTGCTCAATCGGTTCAGTCGTTTGCGAGCGATTTCGGTCAGCTCACGATACAACGTCAAGCGATCATTAAAGACGCGGCGAAGTTGGTCTTCGACGTGTTCGCGGTCGTCCGCAGGGATCAATTCAGCGTGACTTTCGATATAGCGGTCCACGGCGTCATCAAGATCCAATAGTTTCCGACGCTCGTTTTCCCACTTCAGAATTTCGACGGTCAATTCGCTGATAGCGGCGCGTCGCTTGCGAGATTCCTGGCGATACGCCGAGGTGCTCGGCAACTCATTTTTCTCATTCCGCAGCAGCAACCCGATTTCTTCGGAAAACTGAGCCGCTTCGGCTTGATCGCGTGTTTCGGTGAACTGAGCATTACGCGCAATATATTCGTCACGCGTGACAACGATGGACTTTCGATTTTTCTCGAGCTCTTCGAGCAGCGATGTTTTGCGATTTGCCAAACCAAGGTTGATCTCGGCAGCGTCCTTGATTTCTTGGTCGGCGGCTTGCACTGCCTTGACGGCTTGGTTGGCCTCTTTCATCGCCTCGGCTTGCTCGGCTTTTGCCAATGCTGCCTGCAAATTTTCGACCTGTTTTTGCTTTAACATCTGCTCGCGTGCTGTCGCGTCACGCTGCAGTGCAAGCAGTCGCTGAGCATCTTCGGCGACGCGAGTTTCGGTGTCGTACAGATCCAAGTCGTTTTTTAGTTGCAGTATTTTCGTCTGCAGCGAACTACGACGTGCCGCTTGAAGCGGATCCGTATCATCGTCAGCAATCTCAGCAAGTTGTTTCTCAGACTCGGTCAACGCCGTCCCTGATGACGCAATCAGGGTGGGCAGTTCCGCAACCCGTTTGCCCCAGAAATCGACCTGCTCGTTCAGCCCTTTTAACTGTTGGTCCATCTCGGCAAGATCGGCAAACGCTTGCCGCTGCCGAATCTGCAATTGACTCAGCGACACCTCGTCCAGGTTGTCTGAGTCACTCACTTTGCGCGTGGCCAATTTCTCGAGTCGAGCTTGCGCGTTCTTGATATCGTCGGCGACGGTGGTCGCTTGCTTTGTCAACAGTTCGATTCGTTGGGTCGAAACCTTCGCCTCGTCGATCCGTGTGATCGCCTTTTTTAGTAGTTCGGTGATCTGAGCTTTAAGCGAGTCATCCAAATCGACCGACGCGGCGATCAATTGAATCCGCGTTTCCAAATCACTTTTGCTCGGTCCGGCCGGTTCGGGAACTCCGTTGGACTTGACCGTCCCGTTTGGCTTTGCAGGGCTATTGGAATCGGGCGACGATACTCCATCGACCTGATCCGCTGCGGGCGTGACCTCCGCCGGGGCTGCGGGATCACTCTCCGGCTTCGTGCTGGCGGATTGCGGATCCACAAACGGTGACGCGCTGGAATCCCCGGGCGCGTTCAGCTGTAGCGGTGGCACCGTCTGTGCCCTGACCAAGTGACCTGAAAACAGGTGGCCCGAAAAGAAAAACAGAAGAACAATATAGCCGGTTCGAAAAGATCGGATGCTGCCATCCGACACGGCCAAGGAAAAACACAAACGACGCAAACGAGACTCCATTTTGGTCGAAAACCGCATGCCAGATGGCAAGATTGCCTTCCAAAGCAGCGATAGCCACTCAAGCTTACGCAGCCTAGTATGCTGCGGTCAATTACGTTCCACAGCGAACTTGCCGAGCTTTTTGTAATTTCCCGTCTTGACAATGCTCCGCAAAGTTCGCCTGGGATCGATGGGGTCGCGGTTCAAGCCGGGGCAACTTCGGCTACATTCATGCACAGCCGATGAGTATACGGTTTTCATTTTCCCTCGTTTCTTCTTCCCGTGACAATTTGAGGTTCCCGACGTGGGACGTAGGCGACGATCGATTCCTTGGGCTCTCGTATTGGCCACGCTACTCGCAATCATCGCTGCGGCGTATGTTTTCGGAGTGTCATGGTGGCAATCGCGAGGGGCGTCGCATTACACCCCCGCAGATCTCTACATCACTCGGTTGATGGACGTCACGATCGCCGCTTGGTTGTTTTGGATTGGATCCTCGATCGGCAGCTTCCTGAACGTCGTCGCATGGCGAATGCCGCGTCAGCAAAGCGTCAACGGACGATCGTATTGCCCACGATGTAATACTCGACTCAAGGCTCGCGACAATTTTCCCGTGTTTGGCTGGTTGTCGCTGCGTGGGCGATGCCGCACATGTCGGCTTCCGATCTCGCCTCGCTACCCGATCGTCGAGGCGTCGGTTGGCCTCAGCATCACGCTGGTGGGGATCGCCGAAGTCTATCGGTTGAGTTTGCCTTACCAAAACCAGCACTGGCATGGCGGCCCATTGTGGATTCCGATGGTGGATCGAGCCGTTTTGGGAATCCTGCTGTATCACGTCGTCGCAATCGCACTCAGCTGGGCGATGGGGCTGATTCGCATGGACGGAAATGCGCTGCCAAGGCGGTTGGTTGCGACGGCCGCTGTGCTGTTGATCGGCGGCATGTTGGCGTTTCCAACCGTGATGGTGGTGCCGTGGCAGATGGAAGTGCCCCAGGGTTGGCAAGGCGACGGGCTCTATGT
>CAXBHV010001323.1:0-2607 GCA_963974855.1 uncultured Rhodopirellula sp.
TCAAAGGGACGCCGACCTTTCCCGAAGTCCCCAAGGCGCTGACCGATCGCGGTGCTCGATTCAACGGAACGACATGGCTGGACCGCACCAACTATTACGAAACGCTTCCTGCCAGTGACGAGAACCTTCGCTTCGCACTCGAATTGGAATCCGATCGACTGCTGAACAGTTTTGTGCGTGGCGAAGACCTTGCAAGCGAGATGACGGTCGTCCGCAACGAATTTGAACGCGGCGAAAACTCGCCCATTCGCGTGTTGATGCAGCGGATGCAATCTGCGGCATTCGATTGGCATAACTACGGTCAATCGACGATCGGCAACCGCAGCGACATCGAGCGAGTGCCAGTCGTGAAGCTTCGCCAATTTTATAAAAAGTACTATCGGCCTGATAATGTGATGCTGATTGTGGCGGGCAAATTTGATCCCGATCACGCATTGCAACAGATCCAAGAAACGTTTGGCAAACTGAAGTCGCCCGACACTCCAATCGACCAAACGTACACGACCGAGCCGCCGCAAGATGGCGAACGGACCGTTGTGCTGCGACGTGTGGGCGATGTCCAATACGTTGGCTCGGCGTACCACATTCCTTCGGGCAGCCACGAAGACTACGCGGCGATGAAAGCCCTCGTCTACGTTCTCGGCGATGAACCAAGCGGCCGACTTTACAAGCAGATGGTCGAAACCGAGATCGCCAGCAACGTGTTCACGTTGGCTTACGGGCTGACCGAACCCGGCATGTTTATGGCGATCGCGGAGATCCCCAAAGAAAACTCGATCGAGCAAGCCCGCCAGACGCTATTGGATGTGGTCGAGAAATCGCTGTCGGAAAACCCGATCACCGAACAGGAAGTCGAACGCGCGAAACAGCAGATTTTGAAAGAGCGTGAACTGGCGACTTCCGATACCGACAAGATCGCGGTCGCCTTGAGCGATTGGGCCGCTCAAGGTGATTGGCGTTTGTATCTGTTGTATCGGGACCGCATCGAAAACTTGACGGTCGAACAAGTCCAAAAAGCTGCCGAGAGCTACTTCCTTCGCAACAACCGCACTGTCGGATTGTTCATCCCGAGCGAAGAATCGCAACGTGTCTCGATCCCCGAATCGCCCAACTTGGCAGAGTTGTTCAAAGACTACGAAGGACGTGAAGCGATCGCTGCGGGCGAAATGATCGATCCTTCGCCGTTGGCCATCGAAGAACGTACCGAGCGTGGTGATTTGGTCGGCGGCATTCGCTATGCGATGTTGCCCAAGAAGACTCGTGGCGGTTCGGTCACGCTGAACATGACGTTCCGATTTGGAACCGGCGACACGCTCAAGGGTAAAGTCGGTGCAGTGGAACTGCTGGGGATGTTGATGTCCAAGGGAACCAAAGACCTCAATTACCAAGGATTTCAAGACGAATTGACGCGTCTGCGTGCCGAATTGACGATGAACAGCACCGTCGGTTTGCTGCAAGTTCAAATCAAAACGAAACGAGAATTCCTACCCGAAGTGGTTGCACTTTTAGGCGACTCGTTGCGTCATCCACGACTCTCAGGCGACGAACTCGAAGTGATTCGCCGCCAAGTGGTGACCAGTCTGCAGCAGAGCGAAAATGAGCCGCAGGCCCTCGCACCACTCGCAGTGCGTAAACGATTGTCGCCGTACGAGTCGGACCATGTGTTGTACGTCCAATCAATCGATGAGCAAATCGAGATGTACAGGAGCGTCACGGCAGAACAGATCCAACAGCTGCACGACAACTTCCTTGGCAATCAAGCGGGCGAAGTCGCAGCGGTGGGTGATTTTGATGCCGAAGAGCTCAAATCAATGCTCTCGAAAGAATTCGCCGACTGGAAAGTCGCCGAGCCGTATGTCCGTGTCGATCGCAATCCGCATCCCGGAATCGAAGGTTCACTCGAATTGATTGAAACGCCCGACAAAGCGAATGCGTTTTTCTACTCAAGCGAACAGTACGAGCTGAGTGACGCGGATCCCGCCTACGCTTCGCTCGTACTTGGCAACTTTATCCTCGGCGGCGGCAGTCTCAGCAGTCGATTGGCCGATCGCGTGCGTCAACAAGAAGGGTTGTCCTACGGCGTGCGAAGCAGTGTCACCGCGCGAGCGAAAGACAACCGCGTCGACTTTACGCTCTACGCGATCACTAACCCCGCAAATCGCGAGAAGTTGATTCGTGTGATTCGCGAAGAGATCGATCGGATTCGCAAAGATGGCATCACTTCGGATGAACTCGCCAAGGCAAAAGAGGCCTACTTGCAGCGCAACCGAGTGAGTCGAGCGGACGATTCGTCACTCGCATCGGATCTGCTCAGCTCGCTGTTTAACGAACGAACGATGGCGTACGAAGCCGAGCACGAGGCTCAGATTCAAGCGGCAACGCTCGAATCGGTTAACGAGGCGATCCGCAAGTACATCCAGCCCGAGAAGCTCGTGATGGCGATCGCAGGCGACTTTGCAAGCGTCAAAGAAGGCGAAGCCGCACAGTAAGAAAGCCGATTAAGGTCGCGAAACGAAAGGTAGGGCCGGTTCCTACCGGCCGGGTTGTGGGTGGCCGGTAGGAACCGGCCCTACATCTGGCATCAATTTAAGAAAATGCCCTGAATGC
>CAXBHV010001324.1:0-2604 GCA_963974855.1 uncultured Rhodopirellula sp.
GGCTAGCGCCGTCCGCTCACAAATGTTGGGTAAACAAGAAAGTGGGAAAATCGATTTAGGGACTTCGTTTTGTTGGTGGGGAACCGCTACGGGGGGCGACGGATTGTTACTCGGTCCTGCGGCAGCAAGTCGCACGAATCCATGTCGGTTGCTGATTTACTTTGACCCACCGCCGTGTAGAATCTCTGGGGTGAGGAGCGAGCCGATCTTTGGCACGCGTTGAGGCTTTGAGCCTGCTTTGATTTTCTTTCATTCCCTGCGATCGACAACTCTCCGGCGAGTCATCAGCGCTATGCTGTTGATGGTGTTGGCGTGTGGAATGACGGGATTACCCATTTCCGCTCCCATCGCCGAGAAAAACGGCCGTTTCCCCTGTGAAAACTGTCCCTGCGGTTGTTCGACTGCCGAGTATTGCTGGGACAAATGCTGCTGCCACAGTGACGCCGAAAAATTGCAATGGGCGGCCGACAACCACGTCCAACCCCCTGCATTTTTGATCGCTCGGACTCGAAAATCCTTTCGCGTTTCACTCGTAAACGGTGAACCCAAAACACCCCAACCCGCTGCCTCGTGTGGCTGCTGCTCGGGTGCTGCTTCAAAATGCCCGGCTACTGCAAAAAGCCCGGCTTCCGCAATTTGCCCAACGAATGCAGACTCGGCAGCGAAGCCCGTCACGGCTGCCGATCTCGATTCGGAATCCGCTGGGTTGTCCAAGACACGGCTCGTTCGGCTCGAGGATGCTGCGAGTTGCCACGGCATCGATTTAATTTGGTCCATCTTTTCGAGTGCGGTGGTCCAAACGCGTCCGCCAAAGCTCGCGTCCTGCACTCCTCCGCTGCTCTTCCGATTCGTGATCGGCAATGAACAAGCGGTCGCGATTCCTATCTGCCCGGAACCGCCGGTGCCCTAGTGCCCGCGCCCCCAATGTCTAGACGCTTGGATCGGCTAACACCGACCCAAGCGCCGAGGCCTCTATCCCTGTTCCGATTGCAATCCGGCTCGTTGCTGCGCGTCTGGTCGTTCCGCTTGTGCGGGACCCCAGCTGCGTAGAAATCACCGCTGCCCGCGCTAGTGTTTGAAGGCTCGCTCCTCACACCAGTGTGGTCTTCGCCGCTGGCGCGGGAGCGACCTGCGACGCCTTATTGCAACTTCCATTGCCCTCCTTCGCGACACCCTCCTGCCGCGTGCTGGCTAGCGGTCCGCGCCCACCCGAACAACACAAAAGCTGACTTCCAATATGAATCCAATCATCCCGTTGCACCCCAAACCGAATCTCACTCGACGCGCATTTACGTTGGTCGAGCTACTTGTCGTGATTGCCATCATCGGTGTGCTTGTCGGGCTGTTGTTGCCGGCCGTGCAATCGGCTCGCGAAGCTGCTCGTCGGATGCAGTGCAGCAACAACCTGAAGCAAATCACGCTGGCGATGCACAACTACGAAAGCACGCACCGCAAACTGCCGGCCAACTACACGTCAGGCACTAGCACGGCAGGCAACTTTTCGGTGTTCGCTCAGATGGCACCGTTTTACGAGCAAGGCAACATGCTGGACATGATCCATTTCGATCGGCCGCTGCATGTCGGATGCTGCCCCGGACAATTGGTTACGCCGCACGATACCGCGGCGGCGACCGCGTTCCCGACACTGATTTGCCCGAGCGAAGATTACGATCGGACATTTTTTGTGACTTCGTTATCGGGAAGTGGTCCAACTCAGTCGTATTCGGGTACCAACTACGCCATGAACACCGGCACAGGCGTGGGCACGCTGTACGACACCCGGATTCCCACCGACGGCGTTTCGTGGATCAATGCCAATGTTGGTTTTGAAGCAATTCAAGATGGACTGAGCAACACGGCGGCGTTTTCAGAGCATCTGCTCGGAGTGCTTGAGCAATCACCCAGCGAGCCCACAGTCGAAGCGATGCGACGACGCACAATGTTCAACGTGACCTGTGCTTTTATCAGCGGCTCGATGCCACCCACGAAACCAGGAATGGCGGGCTATGTTTTGCCCGAGGATCCTAATTTGATGGAAGCCTATACACATGCCAGCAGTCTGCATCGAGGATGGTCCGGACAACGCGGCGCGGGCTGGATCAACGGACGTGAGTACTGGACCGGATACACGCACTATCACCCGCCACAAAGTGGGATTCCGGATATGCAGAGCTGTGGTTGGGGCGTGTTTGGCGTTCGCAGCAACCACCCCGGTGGCGTGCACGTGGCGCGGTGCGACGGCAGCGTCGGCTTCACCAACGAAAGCATCGACCTGGACGTCTGGCGTGCGCTGGGCACGCGAAATGGCCACGAAGTCCTGCCCAGTCTTTAGAGATTAGATGGTTGCAGTGATGTAGTTGATGTAGGCCGCATTCGTTTCACCTCCCCGAAACTTGTTTTGGGGAGGTCAGAGCGAGCGGTAGCAAGCTCTGGGGGGGCCTCGGTGTGTTAGAGATCGACCGTGCAAGTTCAGGGGCAATAGCCTGGACCGCTAAAACTTTGATATTGACGTCGGATATTAGGGGTGAGTTTTTCTTCCGGCCTGTACCGCAGTTACCTCTCCACCGACGAAGAAGACTGCTGATTTAGTCATTTTCTCGTTAT
>CAXBHV010001325.1:0-2603 GCA_963974855.1 uncultured Rhodopirellula sp.
CACGGCATAGCCGGTCAAGCCGAAACGCCAACGATCGCCGGTGGTTTGTAACGCCCACATGTGATTGCTGACGTACATGCGGTCGCTAGGAAACTCGGCTGTAAATTCGCCCATCGCGAACGAGAACGAATCACTGCTCACGTGTAGCGTACCCCTTGGTGCTCAGGCTCGAAGAACACGGGCAACATTGCGTCGGCTCGCAATAAACCATCGCGAGTCAGACGGATGGTGTCGCCATCGATTGTCACCAATCCGTCTTCGACGTAGGTGTTCCATTGGTCTTGCCAATGCGAGACTATCTCGACACCAAACTTGTCGCGGAAATAGCCGGCCTCTAAATAACCACGTTTGAGCAACAAGATCATTTCGCGAACCAGGCGTTGATGATCGGTGGGGACAAACCCTCGTCCTAGCGGCAATTCGCCTGCTTCGATGGCACCGAGATACTGCTCTAGTTCAGGCAGGTTTTGGTAGTGCACTCCGCTGGCGTGACCAAAGCTGGCGATTCCGGTCGCCAACAAATCGGCACCCTGCCAAAGGTTGTCGCGGTACGAGAAGTTCACTTTGCTGGGGTCTTTGACCACGGTGTAGGCGCTGCTGACGCTGTAGCCTGCCGTGATGAATTCGCTGAATGCGTAATCGACCCAAGCTCGTTTGGTCTCCCAATCGGCCACGGGGCTTTCGACTTTGTTACCGAGAATGTCTTTGCTGTAGACCGTGTTAAACGGCAATTCCATTTGGTAGATGGTGACGCTTTCGGGGGACAGTTCGAGCGTTCGTCGTACGTTCTCTTTCCAATTGTCCCACGTTTCGCCGACCATTCCCGAGATCAAGTCAATGTTGACGTTGGGGAACTGGGCCGCGGTGATCCATTCCCAGGCATTAAACACTTGCTTGCTGAGGTGGGCACGTCCGTTCTCTTCAAGGATCTTGTCCGAAAAATTTTCGATCCCCAAGCTAATCCGAGTCACGCCCAGTTCTTCGCGAAGCGTTTTGACTTTCGTTTCGCTCATCGTTCCTGGTTCACACTCGAACGTCACCTCTTCGGCGCCATCCCAAGTGATGTGTTGGCGAAGTCGATCGGCAAGCTTGGTGAGCTGTTTCGGTGCCAGGAAGCTAGGCGTGCCACCGCCGAAGTAAACAAACCGGAACGGGCGGTCGCCCATCACGGGCAGCTTGCTGACCATCGAGATCTCGTTGCAAAGTGCATCGACATACCGTTGGACTTCGGGCGCTTTGACATCGGTGAAAACCTTGAAGTAACAAAACTTGCAACGTTTGCGGCAAAACGGAATGTGAAGATAGAGTCCCAGCGGCGTGTCCTCTTTCGGGGCGTGATGTAACGCCTCGTTCACCGCCGGCAATTCCTCTTTCTTCCACTGGCTGTAAGGTGGGTAGTTCGAGATGAAGTAGCTGCCGACTTCGGTTTTCTTTTTATCGCTTGCGGCCGATGACATATGGAATGGCTTTGGGCTATAGGAGGGAAAGGATTCAAGCGGGAGGAAGACTTGTTGCAAATCACTTGTGAAGCGACGGGCAAGTCACATGCTAAACAGCCGAGGGACTATTTAGCGGATTTGGCAAAGCACCGTACGATACCATTATCATCGGCAACAAACACTTCGCCACCAGCGATTGCAGGCGGTGCGATAAACGAGCCGCGAATTTCATATTTCCAGCGTTCGCTACCATCGGCAAGCGACAACCGAATCAGCCGCCCATCGGTCGCCGCAATCCAGACATCGTCCGCAGAGATTACGGGCGACGCATCGGCGCGACGGCGAAGAGTATAACGCCACAAGCGTTCTCCGGTCTTCATCGAAATCGAATCAACCTGCTTGTTCTGGCTGCTGACGATGACTTGATCGCCTGAGACCGCTGCACTGCCACGGTACTCTTGCGGGCGATCGCCGTCGATGTAACGCCATTTTTCTTTTTTGTTCTTCCAGTCCAATGCCAAAACCGCTCCGTCCATGATCGGCAAAAAGGCATGGTCGCCTAGGATCGCCGGTGTGCTGCCTGTGGGCCCCCCGAGCGGAATCGTGTCGCCGATCGCTTTGCCCGTGTTCAAGTCCACGATGTGCAATTGCCCGTCGCAACCGCCCAGGAACGTACGATCACCGGCGACCGTGGGACTACAACGAATTTGGTCGTCGGTTTGGTAAGTCCACACCGGCGAACCGTCTTTCACGGCAAAGCAATAAAGTTTGCCATCTTGGCTGGCGATCAGCACATTGTCGCCAAAAAATGCCGCCGAGCCATCGATCTCGCCTTCGGTTTCGGCTTGCCACAACAGCTTACCCGTTTTGGCATCGAGGAAATAGAAATTGCCTTCGACATCGCCGATCGCCAGATGCCCGTCGTGAAATGCGGGCGGAGCAGTGAACCCCGTGTCATAATCGTGCGTCCACACTTCTTTGCCGTCGGAGCGTGAGATCGCGTAGAGCTTTCCCATCACATCCGCTGCAAACACGAGTTCATCGGCAACGACCAAGGCTGATTCGATCGCCTCGTCCGCCTTGTATTCCCATTTTACGACCAAATCATTGGGGACGATTTGATCGGTCGCTCCGGTGGATTCGGGGTTTCCGCGTGCCAGCGTC
>CAXBHV010001326.1:0-2601 GCA_963974855.1 uncultured Rhodopirellula sp.
TTGGGCCGATGGTCGGATGCTCGGCGAAGTACTGCGAGTCCTTGCCGTCACCGACCGCGAGTCCGAAGCTTATTACACTTCAACACTCTTCGCCGCATCCGAAGCCCAACAAGGAACCTGCACTTCGCGGAGCACGATCTACGCCGCCAGTATCGCCGCGGGCTTGATGGTTCACCAGTTCACACGCTGGCTCCGCAACATCCCGACCGACGCCGATTCCAGCGTCAATCTGCTTTCCGGCGAATGGACCATCCACGACACTCCGTAAGATGACGCTCAGGGCATGTGCTTTCACCAAGGTACCCAGCCCCAACACGTTTTCGCCAGGAGTTAAAAAGGAAGGACTAACAGGTTGGATCATCATCGGCTTCGCCGCATGGCGGTTTTTTAAAAACCTGCAGCCGCAAAAGCTACAACGTCGGCCGCGGCCGAAACAATCACCACCACCGCCGCTAACAACCGGAGCATCGTGACCGCCCTTCGGGGCGGTCACGATGCTCCCTTTTTTAGCTATCAGAGGTTTCACACAGTAAAATTATTCGGTGAAATTCAACGCCTACCTTTGCACGAACAAGTCTGTACGTTGAAGATTCGCTCAGTCGCTGAAACTGGAGCATTTTTTGAAATGAGAAAGCAGATCCGGTGTCGGCCACCGGAGCATTGCCGAGGCAAGGAGATCCAGAAATAAGGAGATGAGAAAATGGCCGTTGGCTCCGAACATCGCCCCCGCCCCCACGTTTCTTCGTCGAAAATTTCGCCGTGCGAGATTCAGCCGTGAACCAACGGTACACTCTGGAATGATGTCTGCGTTGTCAGCCTTCGGGCCGCCGCATCATTAGTACAACTTAACGAGGTTGTCTCATTTTCGTAGATTTGGCCGCGTGATAAATTATGGAGATGAGTCAAGCCAAAATTAATTCCGATGTTGCTCCAACCAGTTTAACAGCTGGAAAAGGCACATTCTTTGAGGTCGACGTTGTCGCTGCATGTTTAGTCGAACTGCTAGCAGAGCAGGCGTTCCAGAACCAGGAAGGATCGCGACTGGTGAAGGTAAGCGTCCAGAACCAAGATGACCGATGGCGGCTGGACGACATCTTGTTGCAATATGCATGCGATGGGGCCGAAGAGTGGCTGATTCCAGTAAGCGTGAAGAGTTTTTCTCTGTTTTCAAAAACTACGGAACGACGCGAGTTCGTTCACCATGCGTGGTCAGATCTCCTTGCGAAAGAACGCAGACCTCGAACATTCGATCTCAGTCGCGATCGCCTCGGCTTATTTGCCAAATTCGATGGTTCTCCTCGCCTGCACCAAATTGAAACGCTTGTGCAGAAAGCACGCCAGCAGGACGGAAACTTTGCAACGCGGATTGTTGAGCCAGGAAACCTGCAGTATGCCGAGCAGTGGCTCAACTGGCTTAAAATGCCCGCCTCGCTCGCAGGCATTGATTCGGGCGGCAATGATTCACTGCAAACGTTCATTGCGTCCTTGCACGTCCGGAATTTTGACTTTGGATCCGGAACATCTCTCTCACTGCAGACCGTGCAAGAACATTGCCGCCTACTGTGCGTGGGGGAGGAGCCTGCCTCGGGAATACGGTTATGGCGAGACATCTGGGATATTGCCAAGACGCTTCGATTGTCCGGCGGCGACATGGATCGAGGCGAGTTGATTCATTGCTTGAAGACTTCTGTGCAACTGAAGGCTTTGCCACGATTCAACGCTGCGTTTCAGATTCTACGTTCAAGGTCTGACGACGACCTTAAGCTACAACCGCGAAGTCTTGGTGGTGCAGTAGAGATCGCCCGCCCAGAAGTTGGAGCCTTGATTGATGACTACTTTGAGTCTCAAGAGCCAATGCACGCATTCGTCCTCGGTGATTCTGGGGTTGGCAAGTCCACGGCGGTTGCAAACTCAATTGACAAAAGCGGTTCGCTCATCGAATCATACTTCTTCCGTCTCGAAACCGCTTGCGAAATTGCTGACAACGAGTCAGTGCTGTTTGCGCCTTATACAATTCGTGAGGTCTTCTCGGGATCGCCCGAGCGATCCAAACTCATTGTGATCGACGGTATCGAACAAGCGGCAGGCCGCCAGCAGATCAGAAACTTGTCGAAGCTTGTCCTGGCTACACATGCTGTGCCAACTTTGCGAGTTGTCTTGATTTGCCAGCGAGAGCAGTACCAACGTGTACTGCGATTTCTCGATGACAACAACGTCGATGCGAGAAACTGGAAACGCATTGTCGTCGACAGTTTTTCGCCGATTGAAGCACTAACAGCGATCAAGTCTCGGCCGTCATTGAAGCGTCTTTTTCTCTCGCCAACGCTTCCGTCACTTTATCGACGCCCCATTATTCTTGACGCATTCTTGCGGATAGCCAGCGATCAAGATGTCGGTCATCTAGACGCTATCGGTGAATCCCACCTGATTCATTGGGTTTGGGAACATCGCATTGTGGCCGAACACGGAACTGATGTCAGCAACTTGCTATTAGAGCTTGGTCGACGACAAGGAGACGAATCGGAGTTGAAAACAGGGCAATCTCTTCTCCCAGCGTTTGCCAGCTCGGTTGACGTCGCAGTGAATGGATCGCTTTTGGTG
>CAXBHV010001327.1:0-2597 GCA_963974855.1 uncultured Rhodopirellula sp.
TTGAACGCGATCGTTCTCATACGAGGCTTCGTAAAGCTCTTCAGCCGAGAAGAGTTCATGTAATCGCGCAGGGTACTGATGCTGACTCAGCACGCCCTCGATTTTTGGCAATGCGTCTTTGGCTTGTGCTACCATGTCACCGTCCGCACCCGATTGGACGGCACGCGTCAGATCTCGATGCGCGAGATGAGCGTGCGAACATTGTAATGCCGCGATTCCGCTGATTGCATAGAGCTCAGGATCGGCGAGTTGCCGGTCCATCATACCTTGAGCTGCAAACCGTATGACCTGAGAGTCTTGGCGTTTGATGGCATCTTCAAGCAGCATTTCCATACGTCGCGGCGACAATTCACTTCGCAGTAACTTCATCACATTAAGTTGGTAGACATCCGTGTTACCGGACTCATGCGAGTCATCGATTCGCAAACCTGTTTCTTCTAGCTTGTTCTGCTTTTGGTTTAGCCTTTTGCGACGTTTGACGAGGTCGCTTTTCCGAGTCTTACTCATAGGGTGATGCTTCTCGATGATCGATGGGGTGTTTTATCGTGGTTTAGGGTGGGTGATTTTGCGGATCGCGGTAATGGTTTCTTCGATCTGTTCGGCTCGAACATCCGCGGCGACGTCGCTGTAATAGTCCGTCCGGATACCCAGCGAATCTTTCATCGCGGTGGCCAGTGGCGGATCGAGATCCAGAAAATCGTCAGCCATCTCGAAATCACGATCACATAATATCTGATCCGCAAGGCTTTCGATCACGTCGTTCCACTGATCCATGTCCTGGCTATAAGCGGTTAGTTTTTCGGAGCCTGCAAAACCCAAATCGACGTCGGCGAGGTCCTCTTCGCCAAAACCATCCGCGTCATCGAAACCGTCTTCGTCACAAATGCCTTCGTCATCACCGAAGTCTTCGTCACTGAAACATTCGTGGTAAGCCGTCAGCGTCCGCATTCGCAAACTCGGGGTGCGGTCACTATACCAGTCGTCTTGATCCAACTCGTCTTCGTCCAAGCCAAGTCGCTGTTGATCAATCTCCTCCTCGATAAATTGGCGGAGCGTTTGAAAGATCGCATACACCCCGGCTTCAATGACCGCCGACGGGGCGAGCGTTTCAGCCGTGGGAGTGAATAGGTGTTCGGTAATTTGACGCAGCACGGCAAGCTGTTCGCTGGTCGTCAATTGATCAAACAGGGGGACGTCGAAATCCCAACGCCAATCGCCTTCCAAATTCTTAGGATCCGCGACTCGATCTTGCAGCCGATCGATCATGCAACCCAGCGAGACGCGAACGAGTTCGGCCTCGGCGCCGTTGAGAACCCGATCCCCGTCGAGTGTTTGCCATGTCATCTCGTTACTCCGTTATGTGTCATCCCGTTATCCTAGCGGAGACAACGCGGATGCGGAAACCACCGATACGATAGTGGGGCCTAAATCGACGCAATTAGCCCCGAATCACAGGCAGCAAGCTCAATTCGCAGCATGCCCAAATCAAGGCAAGATCGTGCGATCGGCCGCGACGGAGGAATATCAGAATCGGCGAGGTGCAGAAGTGGGAGCATGCACAGCGGACGGATGATGCTAAGATAGCTCGCATCGACAAAAACAGTGAACTTCCGCGCCCTGCGGGTCTCGATTTGGTGCCAATGGGGGCGAGAGTAATAATTCAACGTGATTACGCGAGCGTGGGAGAAGGATGATGGCAAACGACGCAATCAGCGGCGACGAGAAGCGAGACGCCTTGGGAGAACCGGGGGGCTTTGGATCCGATAACGCTAAGAAACACAGCAAGTCCAACTCGATTATGCTGGTGCCCTATCCAAAATTCATATTTATGTACCCCACGCTGATTGTTACGACGCTTGCTGCGATCGTGATGTATTTTGGGGGTTACCACTCCGTGGACCCCGATACCCAAACGCTGCCTGTCGTGATGACCGGACTGTTTCTGGTCGTGATGATGGCAAATATGTTTGTGATCGTGTTCGATTTCCCGCGGGCCACCTCGCTGACGTTGGTTTTCGTCTTGGCCACGATCGGGATGGGCGTCTGGATGTTGACGTTGCTGAAACCCGATCTGTTGCCCACGATTGGGCACTTGTTCTCGGGGCTGCGGCCAGCGGCGAATACGACCTTCTTTGTCTGTACGTCGCTCGCGATGATTTTAATGTACGTCGCGGTCTTTGTCAGTGTGCGGTTTGATTACTGGGAACTTCGCAACAACGAACTGCTGCATCACCACGGTTTCCTGAGCGATTTAAAGCGCTATCCCGCTCCGAACCTGCGAGTCGATAAAGAGATCAACGACGTGTTCGAGTTCCTGTTGCTCGGTGCCGGCCGCTTGATCCTGCACCCCACGACCGAGAAACGAGCGATCGTGTTAGACAACATTTTGTTCGTGGGAAAAAAAGAACGTGAATTGACTCGCGTGCTCGGTTCAATCAAAGTGCAAATCGGCAGCGACTCGTCCGGATCGAACTAGTAATCGCCTTCCTATCTACCTTTCAAAACTGCGTCTTTCGAGTAGGACGGTCCCCCCGCTGACGCTTTTTGAAGTTGCGCTATTTGCTGTCGCGGAGCGACATACTTCGATAGCCTCGGAC
>CAXBHV010001328.1:0-2592 GCA_963974855.1 uncultured Rhodopirellula sp.
ACAATTTTCAGTTCTTCCGCCGCCAAAGTTATGACAATACTAATACGCTTCAAAACGCTTTAGAAACTCCAATTACCGGTGCGACCAACGCTTCCCCGATCGTGATTACCGCGAATGGGCATGGTTTGAACACCGGCGACTTCGTAGCTGTCGGTGGTGTCCTGGGCAACACGGCGGCTAACAATCCCGGCTTTATCAATCCGGTCACCGTCATCAACGGAAACCAATTTTCGATCAACGGATCAAACGGGAACGGTGCATATCTGGGCAGTGGTACGGTCCAACGTTTTGTTCCCGTATCCGGAGCCACTAATGCGTCACCGATTGTCATTACGGCTAACGCTCACGGGTTCGCAAATGGCGACCGAGTTTCACTGTTCAGCGTTACTGGAAATACAGCGGCCAACAACACATTCTTGATCTCGGGAGTTACCGCAAACACTTTCCAGCTGACTGGATCAACGGGAAACGGAGCTTATGGTGGCGGAGGATTTGTCTCGCTGTCCGACAATGTCCCGTTGAAAAGTGCCATTGGTGCCGCGAACCGTAGCGGTTTGAATGCCACTGATGCCGCCTTCAACGCCTTTACGAACATCCCGTACGTTCTCAATACGGTTGACACGCAGAGAATGCTGATTGGGCTCAATGGACTTTACGAAGATGCTGATACCACGGCCGCCAACGGTTTGGCGGGCGATGTTATCACGCAGTTAAGCGGAGCAAACGGACTTCCGGCAGCCGTTGGGGTTTCGGCCCTTGTCTATGGTGGGCGAAGAGCGAGTGCCGATCGCGTGAACGTCGCCTATGTCGGCACCAATAACGGCACGATCTACGTGCGTGGTGAAGCGCCAGCGACAGGCTTTACCTCCCAAAATGTTGGCGGTGGCAATACGATCCGCGCGATTGTGGTCGATCCAGAGGACTGGATGACGGCATTTGCGGTCACCAGTAATAGCAATCAAATCTTCATGACTACCGACGGAGGAGCCACTGCCTGGACCAACGTGACAGCCAATTTGGGAACGCTCACCGGAGCACTCCGCTCGGTTGCCTACGTTCCTACTGCCGGTAGCGACTACGTACTCGCGTCTGGCTTGGGTGGCGTGTTCCGAGCGGAACTTGACGGGACGCTTCCGCTGGAGTGGAGCGAACTTGACCCGGGATTACCCAATACTGTCTCCCGTGATCTGCATTACGACGCGACTGATGATACGCTAATACTCGGCACCTACGGACGCGGTGCATGGACCTTGCCAAATGCAAGCACTCTGGTATCCGCTCAAAATGTCCTGCAAATTATTGGGGACATGGACGCGGCGGACCAATACGATGTCTTCACGATTTCCATCGATCCGAATGATTCGACCCGAGTAAACATCTTAGTCAACGGTCATCAGTTCGGACCGTACCCATTATCACAGATTGACAGCATCGCAATTGACGGCCTCGGCGGCGACGACACGCTGACCGTGGACTACCTCAATGGCAATCCGATTCCCGCCGGCGGGGTCAATTTCGATGGCGGTGGGCAGGGTGCCGGTGGCGGGGACACATTGATAGTGAACGATGGCACGTTTACGACCATCAATTCCAGTTTCACTAATGCCCACGATGGAAATATCGACTTAGACGGCAGCGTAATTACCTATACCGGATTGGAACCGGTGCTGCTGAACGTGGGAACGGTTGCCAACACGATTTTCAATCTACCTGCCGGGCCGAATACGGATGTCGTGTTGGCTGACGACACAGTTGCAAACTTTCCCGCCAATGGACTGAATGCTGCGAACACCTCCGCAATTAATGGGTCGACTTTTGAATACACATCGTTCACAAATCCGACGAACAGCCTGACTGTCAATCTGGGGGCGGCAGGCGATACGATCGATCTGCGAGAAATGGACGCCACGTTCGCACCTGGTGGAAATCCCGGAATGATTGTCAACGGAGGTACGGGTGCCGATACGATCAATGTGATTGCAACGGATGCCGACGTCTTGGAAACAGAGCTTAACCTTGGCGATGGCGACGACATCGTAAATATCAACGATGGTGCTGACACGGCCAACGGAGTGGTTAGCCCGATCGATCTGAATAGTGGCGACGGTGATGATACGCTAAATCTTGTCGATACAGCCGAGACCGATGATTCGCGTTTATTCCACATAAATGCCACGATGATCGGTGGTGGCGACTTCGGTGCTGCAGTCACCCCCGGCGGCGTATTTGGCGATGGCGGATTGTTGACATACGATACTTCGCTGGAACATCTGGACGTCGATGGCCCCGACGGTGCAAATGTCGATCAGACGTATAACATCGATGGAACCGGGCTCAATGCAGGTTTGGGGACGGTCGTCTTCTCGGAGGATTTCGAGGGCGGTCTAGGCGGGTTCGTCATCGACAACACATTTGGAAACGGCGATGGTCTCTGGCATCGCTCAACCGGGCGTCGTTTAGATGGCCTGGCAAATCACTCGCCTGATTTCAACCTTTACTACGGTCAGGCCGAAGACGATTTCAACGGAGGCAATTTCAATACTGGCGGAGCAAACGAGGGTGTTGTGATATCGCCTGTAATTGCAATTCCCG
>CAXBHV010001329.1:0-2591 GCA_963974855.1 uncultured Rhodopirellula sp.
AGCGAGTTTTATCGCGTCTCGCCCGATGACGATTTGAACACTGCAATGCAGCAGTTTACGACCTTAAATGTGGATGAATTGCCGGTCGTCGATCCCGAAAACCCAACCAAATTACTCGGGTTTCTAGGGCGAAAAGAAACGATTGCCGCATACAATCGTAGGATTCTTGAGCACCGCCGCGAGACTGAGCAACATGGTTAGGGAAAAACGGAAACGGACTCGGCTCTTCATTCTTTTGACGATCGCCGTGCTGACCTTCATCGGCGTGTTTGGCTATATCGAATATTATCTGGCCCGCCCGGTCGGCGCAGGCCCCGCAGGCCCGCGGGTTGATGCCAGTGCGTTTCGCAAGACTTGGTCCGAAGATCCCATTCAAGTCATCGGTGTCGGTGACAGTATTACCGCAGGTTTGGGGGCGAAATCCCCTAGCCACACGTTCTTTAACCGTGTGATTACGAATCCAAGTGACGAGTTCGCAGAGTTGGAAGGCGTCTGTTTGTCGGCGGTACTACCCAATCTGAAAGTTGAGAATTTTGCGATCTCGGGATCCGAATCGCAAACTCATCTCGATGTGATCCAAAACACGATTCCCGTCTACGAAGATGCACGCGGCATCGTGCTGATGACGTCTGGTGGCAATGACTTGATTCACAGCTATGGTCGAAGTGCCCCGCGTGAATGTGCGATGTATTCTGCGACACTCGAGCAGGCCCAACCTTGGATCGCAAACTTTCGCACTCGTCTAGCCACAATGTTCGACGAGATCGAAAAACGATTTCCACTTGGCTGCGAGATCTTTATCGCTGACATTTACGACCCGACGGACGGCGTAGGGGATTCACCCAGCATTTTCTTGCCCGCCTGGCCGGATGGTTTGGCGATCCACGCTCAGTACAACCAAGCGATCCGAGAGATTGCGAGCGAGCGAAGCAACGTTCACGTGGTTGACCTCTACGAGACATTCCTCGGTCACGGGTCACATTGTCGGCAATTCTGGCGACCGCACTACGACGCCAGCGATCCTCACTATTGGTTCTTTACCAACATCGAAGACCCCAACGACCGAGGCTACGACGCGATCCGACGTACATTTTTAAACGCGATTGTCCAGCACAGCAGCCTCGCTCGAGAATCGACGCTGGAGCCAAGTCAAACCGATACCCCGACACCCGTCTCGATGCTCATGCGTTTTCCCACGACTCAATTTTAGCGACAGCAAGGAGCAATTGTTTTGCAACCGATACGCATTGGAATTCTGACGGTCTCGGATCGTGCCAGCCGCGGCGAATACGAAGATCGTGGTGGTCCCGCCATTCATGACTACTTGAACGAGATCCTCGATAGTTCATGGACGCCAGTAGCGAGGATTGTCTCGGACGATATTCAAGGGATCCAAGCGGCGCTCGTCGAACTTTGTGATCAAGAGCATTGTTCGCTCGTGGTGACCACGGGCGGCACCGGTCCGGCAAAACGCGACGTGACTCCGGAAGCCACCGAGTTCGTCTGTGAAAAGATGATGCCCGGCTTTGGGGAACTGATGCGAAAAGTATCGCTTGAACATGTACCGACGGCGATTCTGTCGCGACAAACGGCGGGAATTCGCGGATCAAGTTTGATCGTCAACCTGCCGGGTAAACCGTCGGCGATTGCCGAATGCCTGGACGCCGTGTTCCCGGCGATTCCCTATTGTGTTGATTTGATCGACGGTCCTCGGATCGAAACCAAGTCGGATCGCCTGGTCGCGTTTCGCCCAAAAGGAAAGTAAACGCAGACGTGTTCGGATTTATCAACTGCATGAAACCGTCAGGGATGACTTCGCGAGATCTGGTCAACATCGCCGCTCGACGAGTTCGTCCTCACAAAGTGGGCCACTCAGGAACGCTCGATCCGCTCGCCGAAGGCGTGCTCGTGTTGGGCGTAGGCCGTGCCTCGCGGTTAACCTCATTCGTGCAAAATTACCCCAAGCAATATTTGGCGTCGTTCCGATTCGGTGCCGACAGCGAATCGGGTGATCTCGAACAACCGCTGACTGAGTATCCCGATGACCCCACCCCGACGCTTGATGAATTGATCGCGGCAGCAAAAACGTTGACGGGCGAAGTGGTTCAGGTTCCCTCGGCATATTCGGCGATTTGGATCGATGGTAAACGCGCTTGCGATCGAATTCGCAATGGGGAACAAGTCGATGTGCCGTCGCGGAAAGTGCAAGTCTATGAGTACAAAATACTGAAGTATGACTACCCCAACGTCGAATTGGACATCACCTGTGGATCGGGAACGTATGTTCGTTCGCTGGGTGTTGATTTGGCCGCCAATGTCGGGGCTCACGCAGTGATGACAAACTTGGTTCGCACGCGGGTGGGGCCTTTTCACGCGACCGACGCGATCTCGATTGACCAAGTCCGCAACGACGATCTCGAACCCTTCGTCCAATTGGCTCGGCTGGGTGTCGAGCATCTGCCGCATTTATCAGTCAACGACGAGGAAGCCACTCGGCTAATCAATGGATTGAATGTGTTCGGCACGGCCCATTACACGCCGATTGACCCGTTAACAGGCGGTGAAGGACCGATCGAATCTTCTCAGCCGAC
>CAXBHV010001330.1:0-2589 GCA_963974855.1 uncultured Rhodopirellula sp.
AAAAAGTCACCTCCAATATCCTACAACAAGCCCAAAGTTTTAGCGGACCAGGCTATCGCCCAAACGGCTAAAACAAGAATGCTGTTTTCGGTTAAATCGACAAACCGGTAACCTGCTCCGCAATGGGACCAGCGGCCATGGCGTAATCGATTCGATCATCGCTCGAATTTCATTCAGACGATTCGTCGGATCAGCAGTCGACGCAGAAAAAGCGGCATAACTGCCGAGAATCTACGGACCATTTTGCGGACCAATTGAGCAAAATCGGCGTTGTGCCGGCGAATCGACGGCAGCCGGGCGGCAACCTGGGAGCTGAATAGGCACGAAAAAAGCCGCGTTAAGCGGCTCGTGCGTTCCCCTTGGGGAAGAAAAATGGGCGTTGAGGGACTCGAACCCCCGACCCTCTCGGTGTAAACGAGATGCTCTAGCCAACTGAGCTAAACGCCCTTACTTTTGACAAACCGAGGACGGACTGGCTTTCCGTCCCGTTAGATAGACTATCGGCTTAGCAAACGGGTTCGGCGGGAGCGGCGCTCGGCTCGCAGGCGATTGCGACGATTCGTTTCACTTGGCTTTTCGTAGTACTCGCGGCGACGCATCTCTTTCTTGATGCCACTTCGCTCAACCAACTTGCGGAATCGACGTACTGCCTCCTGAATGGTTTCCCGGTCTCGAACCACTAACTTTACCATTTTGTCTCCGATTTCATCGCTATCTTTCTAACTCCCCATTTGGCCGAGGAAATGTCAAATACGAAATGTGTGTGTGTTTCACGCTAGCCATTGCCAGCCTCACTAGCCTTTGCCAGCGAAGTGCGGAAGTTTACCCGCCTCTTTACCCAGATGGCAATGCCCATCAAGCCAAAAAAATCAGCTTTTTCATGCCAAATGTTTGGAATAGGGCTGCCAGCCTAATCGGCGAGGCAATTTTGGCATTCTGGGACGCGTCCCGCTGAGGCGTGGCCCGAAGTCTTAATCTATCGGCAAACGACGCGGCTTTGAATCGGTGAATCGGTAGTTCTCGGGGAAATTAGTTGGGAGTTGGGAGCTGGAAGAGTGGGCCTTGCATTCGCTACAGATTGCCTGAGCGGAATCGCGGCGGCGGCACGGGTTCGCTGATCGTTTCCTGCGGAATAAACGACAAACCTTGCCACGCTTTACCGACGGGAGTAATCGGCACGCGGTTAGCGAACGCGGCGGCGACTGGTCGATGCTTCGCACTGTCACAACAAACGCGATTCGCCTTCATTACGCCCGACAGCGTGAGAATGGCTCCGCGTTTGATTGTGCACTCTGCTTCGCATTCATCCTACGTACCAGTGTGCTTTCGCTATGTCACCGACTCCTACATCCAGCGTCGATACGATGGAACCCGGCCAATTGCTTAACGAACTCGAGCGTCGCCAGGACGAAGTGCTGATGGAACTCGATGCCCTGGACGCCAAACTGAGTGCGGTTTTGCGTGGTCTGGGCGTTACACTTGACGACGAGATCGATCAAGAATTGGTTTGATCGATGTACCGCAGCTGCTGGTATAGCGTTTCGACGCGGCTCATTTCGTAGCCTGATTCTTTGGCAGCTCGCAGTGGGTTGCCCAAGATCGCCTCGGCTTCCATCGCTCGTTTGTTGAGGAAGTCCAGCCGCATGCTGCTGTCGTACGGCACCATCTTTCGCGTGTTTTCGAGCGTTTTTTCGATAACCGCTTCTGGAATCTCGACTCCGCACGCCGCAGCCCCGGCGCGCACTTCTCGGACAACCGCTTCGGCCAATGCACATGCGTTTGGATCGTCCATAATTTGTTTCGTCGACGCGTTCAGAATCACGGACAGGCTGTTGAAGGGAATATTCCACATCAGTTTTCGCCAACGCACCAAGGCGAGATTGTCCGAGTATTCGGTCGGAACGCCGGCCGAATTCAAGTCTTCGCAAATCTGATTGCCAATCGATACCGCCTTCGCATCGTCCTCCGACGCGGTGGAACCGGCCCCGATTGAGGTAGAGCAGGAATGTGAATTGGGGCGATATTGCCCAAACACAATCTTGCCAAAGTCGATGTGTCGGATATGGCCCGGCCCGACCTTGTTGCTGCACAGAAAGCAGCAGCCGCCGAAAACCCGTTGTTCCCCCACGATTGCCGCCGAGTCGGCTTCGACGTTTAGCCCATTCTGCAGCACCAACACGACGCCGCCATCGCGAGTCGGAGCGGGCAGCAGTTCAGCGAGCAGATGGTTTTGCGTCGTTTTCAAGCCAATCAGGCTGACGTCACACGGCGGCATCGTTTCGGGCGTCGAATGCGTGTGAAGATCGCGGAGGTGCATGTCCCCCCAAATGCTGTCGACCTTTAGCCCGTGCTCGCGGACATGATCAAAGTCGCTGTGCAGCAAAAAGTGGACTTCGAATCCTTGCCGTGCCAACATGGCTCCATAGAGTCCACCGAGGGCACCAGCACCGATGATTGCGTAGCGTTGCTTGTTCATGACGTTACATTAGCGAACCCGACTTATAATTGGCAATTGCTAAGCCGAATAAGTCACCTCGCTCGCGGGGGCCGCCCCACTCCTTGAATCGTCGAGCGGGAAGATCCGCAGCA
>CAXBHV010001331.1:0-2589 GCA_963974855.1 uncultured Rhodopirellula sp.
CCCCGCAAAATGGGTTCACGGGACGCGACGTCTTCACCTACACGGTTAGCGATGTCTTCAACAATCTTTACACCGCTACGGTGATTGTCGAAGTTACGTTCCAATCGAATGTTCCTATCGCAATCGATGACATTTTTAGCATTCCCCAAGGTTCTCAGAACCGCGCACTCAATGTACTCGACAATGACGTTGCGAGTCTGTCGGGTGGATTGTCCATCGCGAGTGTAACCCCCGGCAGTGCTGGCGGTACCGTCACGATCATCGGAGGCGGGCAATCGC
Organism: uncultured Rhodopirellula sp.; assembly: GCA_963974855.1. Lineage (GTDB taxonomy): Bacteria > Planctomycetota > Planctomycetia > Pirellulales > Pirellulaceae > Novipirellula. Next base: position 280 of record CAXBHV010001331.1, read on the forward strand.
TTCGCTATACTCCGGCCAGTAATTTTGCGGGCACCGAACAGTTCACCTACAGTGTCCAGGACGGAGCGGGATCGTCCTCAAGTGCTCAGGTGACGATCAACTTGTTACCAGGATCACAGGCCGATGATTTGGTCGAATATTCGATCGAATTCTTGGACCCGGTTAACAAGACCCCGATCACCAATCTGCAGCTAAATACGTCCAACCCTGCAGCGAATCGATTTAGCGTTCGCGTGTTGGTGGACGAGCTCGACTTGGCGGGCACTCGCGATCCCGAAGGTGTGGTGTCGTCGTTCCTTGACCTGTTATACACCGACGAATTGGTCAAAACCGTCGCCAGTAGTGCTAACCCTGCCTTCCCGTTTGACATTTCCTTTGGGCCGCTGTTTAGTGGTGCAACTTTCCAGCAAGGCAATGCACAAAAACCAGGTTTGATCGATGATGTTGGGGGCGTCCAGATCGTCAATAACCCAACGCCGTTTACGGGCAAGGCCGAACTGTTCACGATTACCTTTGAAGCGTTGTCACCCGGCATTGCCGTCTTCGCGGCTGACCCAGCCGACGATGCTCGCAGTGAAACGGTTTTGCTCGGACAAGACGTTGCATTGACTCCAAGTCAGATTCGCTTCGGCAGAAATGAATTCGTTATTTTCGCTGGTGATGGAACCTTTGTATCCGCCGTTGACGACGCTTTCATGCAAGGTGTCGACTCGGTTGGCTCAACCATTTCGGCTTCGTCGCCAACCGCCGCTCGATTGAACGTACTGAATAACGATCAATTCGTCGGTAAACAGTTGCAAGAATTTGGTGTGGTTGTTCAGCCGCAAAACGGCACGATCACTGTTAATAACAACAACACGCCAAGTGATTTGAACGACGATTACTTCAATTATCGTCCGACCAACAATCCTACCGCGTCTGGGTTTGACCAGTTCACTTACGTGATTGTTACCAACGAAGGTATCCGCAGCACCGCACAAGTAACCTTGGCGTACGGCAACGCGAATGCGGATGACGAAGTGCGGATCGGGTTGAACCTTGTCAACGCAGGCGGCCAACCGATCAGCAGCAGTCAAATTCGCGTCGGTGATCGCTTCGGTGTCCAGGTCGACCTCGAAGACTTGCGGAGTAACAGCACGTTTGTCTTCGCAGGCTTCTTGGACATGCTGTACGATTCGGCGTCGATCCGTCCTGCGAACACCAATCTGGCCGACCGCTACAACTTTGATGTGACTTTCGCAGCAAACTACAATGCGTCCGCCGGAGTTGGGACAGCATCCCGTTTGGGAATCATTGACGAATTCGGAACGGTCACGACGCAAACCAATGCGACTGACAGCAACTTTCCAAGCTTGAATCCAGGCCGTATGGCGACGGTGTTCTTCGACGCGATCGCGCCGGGATCGAGCATCATCGCGGCATCGCCAGCCGATGCATCGATAGCCCAAGCCACGTTGCTGTTCCGCGAAAACGCTCCAGTGCCCGTTTCGCAAATTCGTTACGAAGCATTGAACATCACAGTCGGATCGAGTGGCCAAGGCGAATCGCCTTTGCAAAACACGCGACTTCCTGCTGACGTGAACAATGACGGTCAAGTGACACCGATCGATGCATTGCATGTGATCAACGAAATGGCGCGATTCTTGCCATCCGCCGCAGAAGGTGAAATGGTGCTTTCCAGCCCCTTCTATGTCGATGTCAACGGTGACCGTGCAGTGACGGCACTCGACGCACTGCAAGTCATCAACGAACTGAGTCGCCGTGTTCAACCGGTCGGTAACAGTGGAGAAGGCGAAGCTCAACCCGTTGCCACAGCACTGCTTCCCAACGCGGTCACCACCGGAGACGTGGAACCCGTATCCGATTCGGTGTTTGCTGAAATGTCCAACGCTGACGCCCGAGTTGTTTCGGTCGATGCACCGACGAACTCACAAACTGCCAGTGTTGCAATCGCGGGCGATTTCGCCAGCGACGACAAAGATGACGATGTGCTTGATCTGCTCGCCGACGATTTGGCCGGTTTGCTTAGCTAAGCTCAGCAATCAAATTTGGTAACGCTCGCGACGCGAGCCGTCTGTTCACACCGAGACAAGACGTTCGAATTAGATCGGGCGTCTTGCGCTGGGCTGCTAAACACTAGGGTTTTTAGTGGTTTGCGGATGTGCAACTTTCTAACCTCCTCTCCTCGGACTGTCGGAGACAGCTGATTAGGTTAGCCGTTTTGGCGCTAGCCACGGTTTCGTCAGCATCCAACCGGGGCTAGCGCTGGACCGCTAAAACTTTGATATTGACGTCGGATATTAGGGGTGA
>CAXBHV010001332.1:0-2589 GCA_963974855.1 uncultured Rhodopirellula sp.
GGATGCTGCCTCAATCGCAGCTCGCGCTGACACGACGTTCTGATCGAATGCGGCGAGGATTTCAGCAGGATCCTTCAGCGAAGGCGTTTCGTATTTAGGCCCGTCCGGTGGCGCGATATTAAAGACGTCTTCATCGACAATGAACTTTGTCCAGCCGGCGATCTCGGCCAAGTGGTTCGCGTTCCAGCCGAGCGTGTTAAGTTTTTCGCTGGCTTTCCACTCCAGTTTGTCGGCGGGAACCAATTCAAGAATCTTGCGGGTTTGAGCCATTTCCCGATCCAGTTCAGGAACCATCAATTCAGCGATTGTCATCAGTCGTGTCCTTGCGTTCGTAAATCGTTGTCGTAGGCGATTGATTGTGTTGCATTACGAACTTCTGGGCAATCAGTCCGTTTGTTTTTCGATCGTCGAGCGAATTACAAACGCCGATGCCATCGTCGTGATCGACTGGGTAGAGCCCCACTGGCGGACGCAAAATCCAGATAAGTGCTTCGTCTAAGTTGGTCAATAGGAGTCATTGCACATAATGATCTGAGCCGCCGCTATTTTGCGTGTTCCCTACGACAGCGAGCGATTATTTGACGAACCGTTTCACCGAGCGTTTGAACCGAGATGGGCTTGATCACAAACCCGTCCGCTCCTGCTGCGGTTGCGGCTACCGATTCGGACTCATTCCCACTCATGATTGCTACCGGGACATCAGAATTCGCCCCGTCGAGTTGACGAATTATCGCGAGCGCATCGATGCCGCTGATCCCTGGCATCTGGACGTCCATCAAAACGAAGCGGAACGGTTCTTGCTGTAACATCGCAATCGCTTGATTACCGTCCGCCGCGATTTTCGTGGGGAATCCTAAAACTTCCAATGCATGCTGCAGCGATTGCTGAACAAGAACATTGTCTTCAACAAGTAGCCCCGGCTGCGCCGCATAACGGTCGGTCGCAGCGACCGTGGACTGCTGACATGAAGAATCACTGGTCATAGCTTGGATGCTCCCATCGTCCCAAAAATGTGTATTAGGTGGTGACCGAGCGGTATACCGTTGGCCCCCGGCTCTCCAGAACAATTCTTGCGGTTGGGCAAACTATGCCGTATCGCACACTCAAGTCTAGCAGACACGGTCGTGTCATGTGGTCGCATCGTGAGACTTCGCAAATCGTCAGCAAACTCTTTGCCCACTGCGGTCGATAAGTGTTGGACACATCTATCCATTCGCCCTCGATCGACGAGGGACGCCCTCAATTGAAAATGGGATCGTTTATGCCATTCCTCGGCGGCAGCCTTGCATTCGAGAGATTTAGTGTCAGTGGTTTTGAAGTCGCGGAATTCGGCGACGAGCAGATCGAACTTCTTGCCCAAAACGTCGCTGGCAATAACCCATCCGCGTCTGCAGAGAACATTCATATCGGTTTTCTCGGCGGCGCCCACCTGTTTGACCAAGAGTTTGACGTCAGCAAGAACGTTCTTGACCAAGCCGTCCACTGTAGTGTTCGCATCGACACCAACCAAATTCCATCGGCGATTCGCAAAGCGTGGCTGCAAATGGAATTATTGGCACTCGCAAAAGATAGTCCAAGCGGCGTAGTGTCCAAATCAGGCCGCAAAGAAGCCAAAGAAGCGGTCGAACAGCGTTGCGAAGTCGAAGCGGCCTCGGGCAAGTATCGCAAAATGCAACAGTTCCCGCTGCTGTGGGACCATACGCGAGAGACACTCTACTTTGGCGGGTCTGCCGGGAACGCCAGCGGACACTGCGCCGATTTGCTCGAACGCGTCTTCAACGTCGAACTGCGACACATCAGTTCGGGTTCGATCGCACAAGCGTGGGCGATCGAAAACGACCTGTATGCCGAAGTCGATGATCTTGTTCCTGCAAACTTTGTTCCTGCGGTTCCCCACGGCGACCTGGCTTGGACGAATCAACACTCCAAGGCACCAGATTTCCTAGGCAACGAGTTTTTGCTTTGGCTTTGGTGGACCGTCGAAAACGACTCGGACACCTTTACGCTGCCGGACAATTCCGAAGTGACGGTGATGTTGACAAAAACATTGGCCCTGGAGTGCCCGCTTGGCGAATCAGGCAAAGAGACCATTTCGCACGAAAGTCCCATCAAACTTCCCGAGGCAATGCACGCCATTCGATCAGGAAAGTTGCCCCGAAAGTCAGGCATGACGATCATTCGCGATGGTCAGCAATACGACCTCGTGTTGCAGGCTGAAACGTTTGGGATCAGTGGTGCGAAGATCCACGTTGACGAGGACGCCGATTTTGAAGTCGACGAGCGAATTGACGCAATTCGAACCCTCAGCGAAACGATCGACTTGATGTTCCACACTTTCTGTGCCCGCCGCGTCAGCGATGCCTGGAGCAAGGATCTGAAAGCAATGATCCATTGGCTGGAAAATGCGGGACAAAAAGCGGAACGTTCCGCGGCGTAAGTGCCCAAAGCCATAAGTTCCGTCTGTTCTTGTGAGCCGACGGCGCGAGCCGCGGACTGCTAAAACCTTGGGCTTGTTGTGTTTTTTAGTTGCGATGGTTTTCTGCCACCTCTCCACCAACTTCGTTGGGGGAGAGGTCGAATGGAGCCTTC
>CAXBHV010001333.1:0-2589 GCA_963974855.1 uncultured Rhodopirellula sp.
GAATCGTCAATCTATTCTCGCCTGTGATTGACGGCGACCAGCAGGGAGTCGCTTACTGGGGTGGCCACGGCAACGACCCGCTGTTTTTTAGTTTGGAAACCCGCTACGCCCTGGTTGACCGAGCCTGGGACAACGGCGGCAAGAAGACGGTGCAGATCTTCCCCGAAATGGAAGGCCACGGCGCTGACTTCGAGTGGGTGATCGACAACATGTTCGAACCGTTTGCGAAGTATTGCCAGCCTCGCAACAGCAACATTTTTGTTCGGTCCAAAAACATTTTCTGGAACGCGAACGTGTATCAGGAATCGTATGAGCCCAGCAGTGACAAGCTGATGTGGGACATTTTAATCTCGGGCAAATATGCCGATGTGTTTGTTCCCGCCATGGAAGAGACCACCGACAAAACGATGGAGATGAGCCTCGCCGGACGGATGGGGGTGTGGGCCGCCGGTTCCGTCAATAGTTGGGGGACGCGTGCCGTGCCCGATAACACCAGTTATGACCGCTCACGCCAGCACAGCAATCAGATGTTGCCCAATCATTTTTTGTTGAATCTGGTGTTCCATGTCGCTGGCGGAGCACAATACCTGGACAACTTTCCCGTCGACCAGGAGTACATGAGCATTCTTTGGGAGCTGATTGAATCGGGAGCACTCTACGTGCCCCACCGCGATGAAATCGTGAGCTTCAATCCGGTCCACCTGAGCATCGCGAATCCGCACCCGCGCTATATGAACGAAGGCAACAACAGCAAATGGAATGTCTTCTATGACGAAGCCGCCGAGGCCGCCAACCCGATGGTGTTCAGCCGCATGAACGCGACCTGGATGGGCGCAGCAACTACGCCGTGGGACTACTCGCGATTTGCAGCCGATGTCAAGGAACGCCGACTGAGCTTTATCTCTCCGTTTCCCAAAGGCATGGTACTGCTCACGCCGCCACAGTCAGGAACGCTTGCTGATCCTAACGCGCCACGCGGCAAGCTACAGGATCACCTGCATCCGCTCTACCGAAACATCATGCAGGAGTTCATTACCAACGGGCACAGCTATCTCTCCGCTGACGGATCAACTGTCCACGCAGCGGACACCTACCATGACACCGTTATCAAGGCCATCGCCGCTAAGGCGGTGCTGTTGCCGCTGACCGTGACCGGCGACGTAGGCTGGGTCACCGCCCAATCTGCTCCCACCCATCTGCGTCTGACTCTCGTCGACACGGGCTACATCAACCCGAAAGCCCGCACCGCCGCCGTGCAATTCAATACCGTTCGTCCTGCTAAGATCACCGACGTCATGACCGGCGAAACGATTCCGATGCTGGATGCGGACACCGCCGAAATCGATGTGCAACTCGGTAGTTTTCGGTTCATTGACATCGAACTACAGGATGTGTTTTTACCTTGACGGAGTTGAAGCCAGCGAACGAAACAGATCATCGCTATCCTTAGTCAAAGTTTGAGCAACGATGCGTCGGGTGCATCGCCGCGGTCATTCGGATCAAGTCATCGAGAAGACCGGCAGCAAGTCGCAACCCAATAAGCGAGAACGTCAAACCTTCGGCGAAGAGTTTAATCAAAAATCCGCCGACCGATCAGATTCTTTTCTAATCCAAGCCATTGTCTTGCATTACCAAAGGTACGCGAATTTGCGAGGAGCCCCGGTGAAAAAACTAAAAAGCATGATTCTTCTAACGTTGGCACTGTTGCCTGTGCCGGGCTTTTACGCGTCAGCCAATGATCAACCAAACGTTCTGTTTATTCTGATCGATGATTTTGGCTGGAATGACGTCGGCTACAACGGAAGTACGTTTTACGAAACGCCGAAGATTGACGAACTTTCGAAGGAGTGGATGCGGTTTGACAACTGCTATACGCCCAGTCCGATGTGCTCGCCGACACGCCTCAGTATTCTGACAGGAAAGAATCCGGCGAGACATGGCGTCACGCAGTGGTTGAAAGGCACAGACCAAGCCTTCACTCGCAAAGGTGAAGAGCCCCGTGTGTATTGTCCTGTTCCTCAATCACTGGGAATCAAGGAAAGTGAAACCACGTTGGGTGAAGCGTTTCAGCAAGCGGGTTATGACACCGCTTTCTATGGCAAGTGGCACTTGGGCAAGCTGAAAGAAACTGGCGGCCCCGCGAACCACGGCTATGATTCGCAACGAGCAATCATTGAAGAGAATCGTTGTGAAATGTTTTTTCCGTTCCGCGGTGCAAAGTATTTTCCCGACGCGAAAGAAGGTGACAACTTCACCGATCTGTTGACCGATGCGGCGATTGATTTTGTTACCGCTCAGCGTGATCAGCCGTTCTATCTGCACCTCTGCCATTTCGCGATGCACTATCCGATTGCTACCACGCCAAAACTGCGGGCAAAGTTTGAGACGAAGGCGAAAAAGTGGGGCATCACATCGGCGACCGCGCTGGATGACTATTCCCATGTCCCACACAAGCTGCAGCAGGATTCGCCTGAGTATGCGGGGGAACTTTACAACCTCGATGACAACATCGGGCGTCTGATCGATGCGATCAAAGCGTCCGGACAGTATGAAAACACAATTATTGTTTTCACAGGCGATAACGGCGGG
>CAXBHV010001334.1:0-2589 GCA_963974855.1 uncultured Rhodopirellula sp.
TTGCCCCGCGATCACGGGGACTCGGTCTCCGGCACGGCCATGACCGCGAGCACCATGACATGACGCACAGGCGTCTGCGACAAGTTGCTTCGTCGCCGAATCCGTCTCCATCGGCACCTGAACATGGTCCAAATAGGTCTTCACGTCCATGTTCGGAAACGATTTTAGGAACGCCACCAAGGGCCAAACTTCATCATCTCGCTGCCGCGACGGCCAAGCTGGCATCCCCGCAAACTTGATTCCATGCTTGACGATGTAAAACAGCTCGCGTGGCTCTTGCTCGAACGTTGCCGTGGGAAAGTAGGGCGGCGATGGCGTCATCTCCGCTGGCACACGCGGCGCGGGCAATCCAGGGCGTCCATGGCACCAACGGCAATTCGCATCGTAGCTCGCCGCGCCTAGCCGAATCATGCCGGGTTCGTCCAGTGGCGGAGACTCAATTCCGGTACTGTGAAAATCCACCGATCGGTCACTGGCAAAATCAAGTATCCAAGTGGTGATCGCCCAGTGCCCGCTGCTGGCCTTGATCGGAAACACTCCCGAGACCAGAACGAGAACGCCGATCACGCCTAAGCCAACCAGCAGAATTGTTAGTTCTTTGATACGTTGCCAATTTGTTCGTGAGTTGCTCATCCCTCATTCGTCCCCATTTCGAGTCGATGAAACGACACGAGATCTTTGGTTAACCACAATCCACCAGCAAGAAATGCGATGCCGCCGACAACCAACATAACGGCGCCACCGAGATGTTGGTCCATGATTGGCGTCAACATTTCGCTGTGACCATGGTGCATGTACAACAATCGTGGCGACATCACTAACAACGCCCCCAACAAAGTCATGTGCATCGAAGTTAATAGCAGTCCGATCACCCCGGCGGCACTGCGACCGCGCTCTCTCGGGGCCGTGCCGCCGAACGCGGACATCCACACCCACAATCCGGCGGCTAAAAACATGCCTTGTTCGATCACAAACCCAAGCGTTGAATGCCTAGCCCAATGATGCAGCCCCGGCGCATGCCAGGCCCACACAATCAACAATTCACCGACCGAGGCAGGAACGGGTGAAAAGGAACGCGGAAACCGAATCACCGGATCCCACGCTTTACCCGCAATGGCAATCGCAAGCAGCGGTGCCGCCACCGCAACCACCGCCATATGCAAGGTCATATGAGCAGCAAACGACGCGGTGGCCAAGTCGGGAAGCGGCCCAAACCAAGCTGCTGCCAAGACGATCCAACCAAGGTTCCAAAACGTGAGTTGCATCAGTCACAACTCCCCACAAATACAACCACCAATGCTGTGAAGATCGTGGCCACGCCGCTTAGCAGCGATAACAAAAAGGTGGCTTGACCAGTGAATCGAACGTGATCCTCGTAGGTGTCATCGTCATGGGGTGCCACGCCTCCAGTGCGGTGTTGCCGATAACTAAGGCCTGCCATTACGACGATGATCGCCAATGCAACGACCGTATAAGCCGCAATCGCAATCCGCACTGGGGTCGCGTCGCCACTTTCGTCGGCAAACTTGGCACACCAAATTGCGATGGTTACGTAACTCGCTAAAAAGTGGACCGCCCAAACGCCTGGGGGCACTACCAACCACAAAATATGGTTGCGTCGCATTGGGGTGGTTTTGCTAGAAATCAAGGGACACGCTCCTTTGCCTATGCCACCCACGGGAACCATGCGATCACGGCCACCGTGATCAGCGACGTCAACGCCATGAAATGCCAATACAGCATCACATTAGTAATATCCGCGTCGTAACAAGCTGTCATCTTGCCAGCCATTCGGCGTGCGACGCAGTACGCTTGCATCAGAGCTCCGACACACAAGTGCACTACAGTCCAGAGTACCAACACGCAAACGATGGCAGGATAAACATGACGGCTCGGATCCATCTGAGTCAGCAAAGGTGTCAACCCCAGCACGATTGCGGCACCCAGCGACGTTGCAATCGCAATCACGCTGCTGAGATAAAATCCAAAGGGTTTATCGTTACGGTTGAATTTGTGAGCCGCCCATGTCAATACCCAAGCGATCCCGGCAGCGACAAGCGAAACGGTCGGCCACAGCGTCCCCGGCCCTACCGCATCCTGAGGAGGAAAATCTTCGTGGATGGTCCAGTAGAAGAAGTAGCCAAACACCAGCGACATGAACGCGGTCATATCGCCAAGCATGGTGATAAACATCGCCCACCATCCAACCGCTCGCGGACCAGAAACATAGATCGGCAAGCTCAATCCCAACCCCACATCCTTGTGCGATTTTTCTGGAATCACCGCCGTTCCGGTCCACAACCAAGCAATTACCGTCCCCAGCGCCAACACACCACTAATCACCGACGCAGTCCACCAATGATAGGTTGAAAAGATAAACACACCGCCGGTGAACAAAGCCGCATAAAAAGTCAGAAACGTGGGCCCGGGAACGCGTAGACATTGAATCGGCTTGGCATCCATCGTGGACGTCACCAACGTTTCTCGCAGTCCTTCTTCAGCGTCTGGCAGATAGAAATTCCCTTGATCGATGTCGTCAACAAAGTTCTCTTGATCCCACAATGGATACCGACTTTTGATAATCGGAAT
>CAXBHV010001335.1:0-2587 GCA_963974855.1 uncultured Rhodopirellula sp.
CCGAAGAGAAAAAGATGGTCGGCTAAACGAGTCGACTCGCTTTGCCGGCTCAGAGGTCTTTGCGAACCAGACCCACAGCGACACCGACTACCGTCGCGGTTTTCACGAACCGCGGTGGAACCGATCTGTTGCCAGGCTGCAACCGAATGCGATCTGCTTCGGGGTGCCAATACGCCAATGTCGAATCGCCATCGGGAGTCTCTGCGACAACCAACTGCCCTGGGAAAGCATGTTCTTGTCGCTGCACGATGACGAAGTCGCCATCGACGATCTTTGCGTCAACCAGCGAATCTCCCGAGACCTGCAGGACGAACCGGTTCTCTCCAAATAGCATCTCGCTAAAGTCGACTCGCGAGTTTTGCTCGAAGGGCAAGGCCGTGGGGGATCCATCCACCACCCCACCCATCGTCAAGCTGTTGGGATTTCGATCGGCCGCCTGAGTCAATTCGATTGCACGCGACTTGTTGGGGCTGCGAACGATGAGACCTTTTCGTTCGAGTGCTCGAAGATGGCACATCACTCCATTGGGACTCTTGATGCCAAAATGTTCACCAATCTCGCGAACCGTTGGCCCATACCCTCGCTTGACAATCAGCGAGCGGATCATGTTGTAAACATTTTGTTGGCGGTCTGTGAGTTGAGCCGACATCGAGGAGCCTTTTCATGCGCAGTAAATCAATTCGTCGCTAGCATAACCTGAGAATGCCATCGATTGTACCACGCACTAAACGTGTGTCCACAATAAAGTGGTGTAGCTAACCTGCCCCCGAGTGTGCGGTGTGCTAGGCCGGATCCCCCGGACAGTTAAGGGGCGATTAACCCACTTAAGATGCATGCAATTGTTGCGAGTCCTGCGGGGATGCACCAAGCAGCAAACCAGTGCAAACGGTCCAATCGGCTCCATCCAATCAGCCATTTCAGGGCGGCGATCCCGACAATAAACGAAACGGCCGCTCCGATAGCCAACAATGCCGGCGAAAACGCCACATCGCCGCTGTCGACGGATACGGGTGTCTCAATTTGGCGGGACTCGAGAAAATCCTTCAGTTCCAGAACGACGGCGCCGCAAATCGCGGGGATCGCCAATAGAAACGAAAACGTGACAGAATCCTCGTTCTTCATCCCTAGCAACCGAGCGCCGAGAATCGTCGATCCACTGCGGCTGATTCCCGGCAGGATCGCAAACGCTTGAAAACACCCTACGCCAAACGCGTTTAGCAGACTCATCTCACGATATTCGCCCTCGCGTGGCCGCAAACGCCCGAGCAAAATCAGGAAAGCGCCGGTTACGAGCAACATACAACCAGCCAAAAGGGGCGATCGCATCAGCCATTCAAAGTTTTTCTTGATCGTCAAACCCACGATGGCCGCCGGGATCGTACCGACCACCAACATGGCGATCACACGTCGATCACTGAACAAAAGATCCAGGATCCGCCGCCAATAAATCACCAGAATCGAACCGAGTGTGCCCGCGTGAAGGATGATCTCAAGCGTCGGTGATTCACTCAATTTGCCCGTTAACGCTCCCAGCACCACCAAATGACCCGAGGAACTGATGGGCAGGAACTCGGCAATCCCCTGAACGACGGCGAGGAAAAGAATCTGTAACACGGCTAGGTTGGTCCTTAGCGAATGGCAGGGCGAGGCGGCGAAGCGGACTCAGAATGAGCCATGCGGGTTTTAAAGGGCGGCCCCGAGTTGTGGAAGGGCAACCTCCGGTGTTAGAAAGTCGGATTATAGTTGTCGCTGCGTTCAACGCGACTCGATTCATTTACAGGAAATTTCCGATGCATCAAACCGAAGACTCTGTTGCGACTCATGCTGCCGCTGAACAGGCAGTGTCTGATTCCGTCGAGGCACCGATGGATCTCGCAACAAGTCCGACCGTTTTGGGCGACGTGTTGAATGTCGTTCGTGGATTCTGTATGGGAGCCGCCGATACCGTGCCCGGTGTTAGCGGAGGAACGGTTGCTTTGATCCTTGGACATTACCAGCGACTGGTGACATGCATCTCGCGGTTTGACGCTCACTTTGTATCGCTAGCTCTGCATTCCAAGTTTCGCGAAGCGGGACGCTACATCGACATTCGTTTTTTGGCGGCACTGGGCGCAGGAATCGCCACCGGAATCGTCTCGCTGGCGGGCGTGATGCACTGGTTGCTGGACCACAAACAACCCGAGACGTTCGCCGTCTTCTTTGGCTTGATTGTCGCCAGTATTTGGATCGTGAAGAGCTATGTCAAAGAATGGGGCACGCCACAAGCGGTTGCATGCGGGGCGGGCATTCTGGCTGCGGTCGCGATCACATTGATGCCAATGGGCGAGGGCAGCATGAGTCTGCCGTTTTTGTTTTTGAGCGCATCGGTGGCCATCTGTGCCATGATCCTGCCTGGGATTAGCGGCGCGTTCGTGCTGCTGCTATTTGGGGTCTATCACCCCGTGACCGGTTTGATCAAAGACGCCGCGCGAGGAAACGTGACACTTGAGTCACTCGTTCAAATCGCCGTTTTCGCCAGCGGATGTGCGTTCGGGTTGCTGGCGTTTTCGCGTTTGCTGCGCTGGATGTTAGAGCATCACCGCAGCAC
>CAXBHV010001336.1:0-2586 GCA_963974855.1 uncultured Rhodopirellula sp.
GGTGAAGCACGTCAAAGGACTCGATTCACAACGAAATAAAAACCTGCACGACCTCTTCGTCGGTGGAGAGGTGACTGCAGTATCGGCCTGAAGAAAAACTCACCCCCTATTTCCAATCACAAGCCCAAAAGTTTCAGCACTCCGGCCTTGCACGCTACCACTTTCGCTTCGGTATTACATAAAAATAAAGGTCGCGCAGGTTTTGACTCGATCCTTAGCCGCGGACGCCTTTCCGAAATTGACTTTCACTTTCTTTGTTTTTTACTAGTAAGTATCGGGTACCCCCGTACCATTTACTCTTAGCAGCCATGATGGACTGCGAATGACATTCGATTAGCAGCAGCCAGACGTGATGACGACGGACGAATTTAACGACGATCGCTACGAGGAGTTCCTGCAGCATTTCCTGCGGGATCAGACTCGGATATTTGCCTACGTGCGTACGCTATTGCCACAGTATGCTGATGCTCAAGATGTGTTCCAGCGATGCAGTTTGACGCTGTGGCGACACTTTGATGACTTTGATAACGAGCGACTGTTCCTGCCGTGGGCCTGTGGCATCGCGTTTAACGAAGTTCGCAATTTCCGACGTGTGGCAGGCCGAGATCGATTGCAGTTCGCAGATGATCTGGCGGAACAACTGGCCGATCGCCGGATCGCCACGCTGGGGCAACGTGACCTCCGCTCGGCCGCGATGCGTAAGTGCGTCGAACATCTAAAACAAACCGATCGCGAACTAATTCATCTCGTTTACGAAGAGATGCGTCCGGTCGCGGAAATCGCCGATTCCGCTGGCAAGGCTGTGCAGACAATGTACAACCGCCTGTCCGCCGTTCGACAAATGCTGCTGCAATGCATCGAGAAACGGATCGCATCCGAGGAGGCATTAGGTTGAGCATGTCAGAAAAAAAACAAGACGCACGAGCGCTACCTTCGCTGCTGAATAAGCTCGTCGATGGATCGATCTCAGAATCCGAACACCTCGCTTTGCAGGATCTGTTGCGGGACGACGCGGACGCTCAACAGACATACTTTAACTATCTGGATCTAGATACTGATCTGCGCCAAATGACTCAGGGCACGACCACGCCTGCTGCTAATCCGCACGAGTACCAGAAGGAAACGCGACTGAAATTTTGGGTGGCGATGGCAGTGTCGCTGCTAATGATGGCGTCCTTGGCTTGGTGGAGTTTTCTCGAACCGAGCGAAGAACCCGCAGTCGCACTCCCAGATTCCGTGGTGCTGGTTCAGTCCGCTGGCGGCGTTTTCTTTCGCGATGTGATGCCCGCAGTCGGCGAATCGCTGAAAAGCAATCACGAGTACGCGTTGATTTCGGGCATGATCGAATTGAAATTCCCCAGTGGTGCGGAGGTCATTCTGGACGCGCCGACAGTGATCGAAATTGCCAATCTTGAGCGTTTGATCGTACGGCAAGGGGCCTGCAGCGTTCACGCTCCAGCGGGTGCCGAGGGCTTCCAAGTGATCACGCCAAAGACCGAAGTTACCGATTTGGGAACTCGCTTCTCCGTCGACGTTGATGAAGCGGGCGACACCGAAGTGCAAGTCGTCGAAGGCGCCGCCGAGGTTCTTCCACACGATCGGTTAGCCGCAGAGAAAATATTGTTGACCGAACGCCAGGCGAGTCGTTTCAGCGGCGGCGACTCATCGACCGTCGACTTTCGACCGGGCAGGTATCGTCGTCAACTTCCCGATCGCATTGTCGAATTTGCAATGGGAACGACCAATGGCAAGTTTGACGGAGAACTGCACAGCGTTTCCGTTCAACGAGCCGGAGTGACTCGCCAATATGATGTTTCGGAACTGGTCGGAGTCGAGGTGACTCATTTTCATGGCGGAACGAACACGCAACACATGTCCGTTGCAGTCGGAAATACGAACGCGGTGGGCGATGGCCGCCGGGCACTGATCGAGTCCGATGCGTTGCTTCACACTGGCTTCCTGAATCTAGGCGGCAGTGTCCAACCGCTGACTCGTGATCCAGTGCTTGATGGCAGCAACAATGATGACACGACTGAGGGGATGGCGATTCGCTTTCGCACGCCCGTTATCAATGCACCTGGACCCGACGTCGTGTTCTTTGAATTGCAGTCGGTACTGAACCCGGCGGACGGAGACGGATTTCACGTCAGCCCACTGCATTTTACCACGGGTTTACGCTCACTGACCGTGATGCGTTACGACATCACGCTCAACTCGGCCGAGGCGTTATCGATTCCCGATTTTGATTTGTTGCAGTTCAACTCACCCGTTCAAACCGTGTCGGACCTGGTCAACGGGTCGTTCACGCGACTAAATCCTGCGATCCCATTTTGGGCAATCGCAGTCGGTATCGACTTGAGTGACCTTGGCTACGCGCCGGGAGTCGCCGTTGAAGGATTATTCTTTCAGGACGCTCGGGACGACGATCAAATTGTGGACCCCGTGTTTATCGCTGGTTTGCCCGCCGAATTTATCACAGCCGAAGGACAGAAACCTTAGACATGATGTACGCCTTGAAATTGACGCTCGCCACATTGATGATTCTGAATCTTCTGTCAGCGTCGCATGCGGACGAACCAGAACTGG
>CAXBHV010001337.1:0-2586 GCA_963974855.1 uncultured Rhodopirellula sp.
TGCATCCTCAAATCTGGCAGATGCTTCGCGACAGCGGAGGTGATAATCAGGCAGCCAAGGTCGAAGCGGCGGCACAACAGATGCTTTCGCTGGCCAAACGCACTGCGGCGATGGGGTGTCCACTGGCACTGTACAATCACGGCGGTTGGGGAGGCGAACCACAGAATCTTGTCGCGGTTTGTCAGCGTTTGCACGAGCTAGGTCAGAATCATGTGGGCATCGTCTACAATTTCCACCACGCTCATGGGCACATCACTGACTGGGCCGCTTCATTTGCCATGATGAAGCCGTTCTTACACTGCTTGAATTTGAACGGGATGAACCCGAACGAGCAGCCCAAGATTCTCGGCATCGGCAAAGGACAACACGAATTGGAGATGATTCGTGTCGTGGTCGACAGCGGTTATGACGGACCCATCGGGATTCTTGACCACCGCAATGAACTTGATGCACGCGATTCGCTGATCGAGAACCGCGATGGATTGAAGTGGATCCGCAAAGAGCTCGACACACGCGGCAGTGCAGGACCGCTGCCGCCGACTCCGGCGAGTTACGTCAAAGCGAGCGTTCCAGACAAGTCTCACTCGGGGCGAATCTTCCCCGGCGCGGATGCCTTCCGAAATCCGCCGATCACCGTCGAAGTCCGAGCGACGATGCAGAGCCACGATCGCTATAACATCCTCGTCGCGAGCGATCCCAAAGCATCATCGGATCACTGGGAATTGTTTTCGATGAATGGTAGCGGCAATTTGACAGCCTACCTGCCCGGCAAGACTCCGGATCACGTTCGTTCCAATGCGAAAATTTGCGATGGCAAGCCGCATACGGTATCGATGATCTATGAACCCGATCGCATCCGACTTTATGTGGATGGAGAAGAAGCCGCAGATCAATCGATTGTGGCTAATACAAGCAGACCGAGCGTGGCCGGAGCCTTGGGTATCGGGCGGCTTGTCGAACGCGTCTTTGGATTTGACGGCGAAATTCAGTGGGTTCGGATCTCCAAAGGAGTTCGAGAGATCCCTGCGACACCGTTGGTCGATGTAACGCGTGATGATGCGACGCTTGGATTGTGGAAATTGGGCAGTGAGCATGCAGAGGAGTCGCCACGACAGGATCGACACGGTGGATTCAAATCGAAACATTCGGCAAGTCATGATACGGCGAACGCGACCGAACTTCCCTACGATGCAGCAGCGGTAGCAAGGCTGATTCGCGAATCGCAACAATCAGGCGACGCGGTGCGGGGAGCAAGCGTCTTTGCCGATGCGAAATTGGCGTGTTTGTCGTGTCACAAGATCGCTCAGCATGGCGGGGCGGTCGGTCCTGACCTGTCCGTGATTGCCAAAGATCGCACCTTAGCTCAGATCGTCGAGTCGGTGTTCTGGCCCCAACGAGACGTGCTGCCGGAATTCATGACTTGGAAGATTCTGACGGCCGATGGCAGTGTCGTCACCGGATTCAAACACGGTTCGGATGATCAGCAAGTGGTTGTCCGTGACTCGGCTTCCGCGAAGTTGACTGCCATTGCAGCGGATGAAATCGAAGAGGAAATCGCCGCGGGTTCGGTAATGCCGAGCGGATTGACTGCGGCGATGTCACATCAACAGCAACTAGACTTGATTCGATTCTTAGGCGAGCTCGGAGCCGATTCAACAAGCGATCGCTCATAGCCAAATGCACGGGCCGGTCGGTATCCACGGGCCGGTCGGTATCCACGGGCAGGTCGGTATACATGGGCCGGTCGAGTCACCACAGACGACTACCCCTCTCGTTCCTGCGAACTGGCCGCATGCAACCCATCCAGTGAATCGTGACCGTTTGTACGATTTTTACACGAAGCAGGCTGAACATTTTCGCCAGCAGCCCGACCTGCCGATACTGATCTCACCCTATCCGGGCCTGGATGGTGGCGAGCAGGGGCATTGGGGGAATCAGAGCGAACCGGATTGGGGCGATGATCGCTGGAACGACACTCTACTCGGTTCAGTACAGGCGGGCGTGTTTCGTGCTGGTGGGATCACGGTGCCACGCGGCGTTTGCGTCCGGCTTGGTGACGAGGACGAGATGTCCGCTTGCTTCAATCCCGACACGTTGTCGTTCGACGCGGTGTGGACTGGTGGTTTTGTCAAGTTTGATTCGGTTCGCTTTGGGTTCGTCGGGGGTTTACGTCCGGATGGCAAACTGATTCCGGCCCCAAAACGAGAAAAAATTGTTGGGCCGTTCAAATACCACGGCTTTTATCGGCACGGCAAACGTGTCGTTTTTGCCTACACCGTCGGCGATGTGAAGTATCTCGATTCTGCCTGGGTTCAGGAAGGCAAATTTGTTCGCGATGTTGCACCGCTGGACGAACATCCGCTGCGGCACCTGACCACGGCAGGACCGCAACAGTGGCCCGAAGTTCTCGAGACGAAGATCACTCGTGGCGCCCAACGTCCCTACGCCATCGATACGATCCAACTGCCGAACGACAACCCGTGGAACGCACTCGTGTTCTGCGGTGGCCACGACTTCTTGCCCGATGGCAGCGCGTTGGTGTGCACAATGCAGGGGGACGTGTGGCGAGTCAGTGGAATCGATGCT
>CAXBHV010001338.1:0-2583 GCA_963974855.1 uncultured Rhodopirellula sp.
ACATCGATCAGCTGGTCCAAGCGGAACGGTTTGAAGAGAACGCCCTTGGCGTGCAGGCCGTTTTGGCGAGCTTTGACAATCGAGTGGCCTGGGTCGTAGCCAAACCCGGTCATCAATACCATCGGCACATAGTCCATGATCTTGCCGAGTCGCAGCATTAGTTGGTAACCGCTGTAATCGGGAAGTTTGATGTCGCTGATAATCACATCGTAGATGGTCGAGTCGTCACTTCCACGCACCATCAAAACAGCCTCGTCGCCTTTGTGGGCGGTTTCGACGATGCATCCATAACGTTCGAGTAACTGATGCGCGTCCTCGCGGACTTGTTCGTCAGCATCTACCACCAGAATACGTTTGCCACGAAGTGAAACGTGGTGAGCCGATTCGCCACCCACGGGAACGGCTTCCAGTGGCGTCATCCGCTGTCCGATCTGTTGGATCGTTTGCTTGATGTCACGAGCGTTCCGCAAGATCCGCTTTAGCCGATCGACCACTTCGGAACTGTGGCCGATGTATTGCTCCATCACATTGACGGCATCGTTTAGGATTTCGTCGACCGGAAGGGCCACTGCTCCGTGGATCGCATCACAACTCTGCTGAGCGGTATTGGCTTTTTGGGCAACCAGCAATTCCAGCGTGTTGAGTGCGAAAGCAATATCGCGAGCAAAGATCTCGAGAAACTGTAGATCGCTATCGCCGAACGCATTGATCTCAGGACTTTCGATGTTGATCGTCCCGAGCACTTGGTCATGCAGCATCAACGGAACCGTCAGCGAGCTGCGAGAATCTGCTACCCCTGGGATAAACAAAGGGTCGTTGATCACGTCGTGGCAAATGTAGCTGACACCGCTGGCGGCGACATAACCGGTGATCCCGTTGCCTTGCGGGTGAGCGATCAATTGTCGATCCGCAGCGTCTTGGTCGATCCCGACGCTCAACAGGGGCATCAAGTTTCCGGTGGCTTGTTCAAGCAAGCGGATCTCGATGATGTTGAAGTTCAGTAGGTTGCTGAGGTAGTGGCGAATGTTTTCTTTAAGAAGATCAATTCGCTCATCGACTTCCATCATAAAGATTTCGGTCGGGCGAAGATCGGCGAGTTCGCGGCCCGCCTGGTGAATTGCTGCTAATTTGTTTTGCTGCAGGATCTCTGCGGTGATGTCGCTGACCGTGACCACAAGTTGGCGGCTGTGGACCGGGTGAACCATCGGTGCCGCGTGAACTTGGAAATAGCGGCTGTCTTCGGTGTGCAGCGTGCTGTTGCTCTCGTCACCCGTGGCCAATGCGGTGTGAAACGGACAAAAGTCGGGGCCCATGATTTCGGGGTTCGACAGCATTTCGTAGAAATTAAGGCCTATCGAAGATTCGGTACGCCCAGACCACTCAACCAGACGGCGATTGGCCCACAAGACTCGCAGGTCCGAATCAAGCAGTGCGACACCTTCGGGCATATCCCGCAGCATGATGCCGCTTTGCGAAATACCACGTAACTCGCTGATTTTTGGTAACTGATCGCGAGCGATCCAAACGCCTTCGATAGAGGGATCGTCCAATTGATCCACGACGGCAACCGATGTATCGACAACGACGATTTCTTCGTCGCCGATATCCGCCGGAAGCGTTACCGGGTCGCCAATACAAATCAGTTTGCGAGGCATTGTTAGATTCTGTGTTGTTTGTGTCGATCGATTCATCGATCTTTCCCTCACCCACTCAGATGAACATGCACTTTATTGTAGTTTCGTCAACACGTATCGTCTGCGACTGATTTCCGAACCACATTCGCGAGGCCCGCTTCCTTCTGTTCCTGTAAGGCCTTGGTTGATTCGGCAGCTCGATCTTCGCAAAGGGGAATCGATGGAACTCTATGATCCGCGAAAACACCTCACGAGGAAAGCCACTACCGTGCATCCTGACACCTGAAAGTCATTTTCAGTTGGAATATTACCAAAGTCTCACTAGCGTTTGACGTTCGAATTGCCTCCGCAAAGCACTATCCCACTAGCAGTCGCAGTTACCGTCGTATCAATCTCAACGTCAGATCTGTGATCAGGGGGACTGTTTTTTGGGGACAATTCGCAGCGTACTCTCATTGCCTGCCTAAGCGTTCACTATCTTGAGTGCATCATAAAGAATCGATGTGGTTTTGTCATAGAGATGAAATTGCAAGTGCTCATTACGGCCCCCTTTTCGCCTTCGGTGTCAGAACAAGACGCCAAATCGCTTCATTGTGAAATTGTGGCTGCTTCGCAACTTGTGATTTTCCAGCACTTTGCGGCGACGACGCCAGTACTGCCCGCTGCAGTTTGCCTCGCATCGGGGCGGTCGATTCCCAGGCGGCGTGAACGAAGCGGCGGAATGGAGTTCGCCATTTGTCGAAAAAATTGCAGTGCCGCTCGGCATTCCGCTCTCCCCTATTTCACGTTTCCCGATTGCCTGTCTTCGAAAACTTCGGTCATTCATGCTGAGCAGATAGGCAGGAATCAATGGGTGAAATCCCGTTAGCCGTTTGGGCCAACGCTGTGAAGCATTTTTCCCTGCAAGGTTTGTGAATTTTTAGCGTAGCGGAAGTCGTCAAGGCTTTCG
>CAXBHV010001339.1:0-2582 GCA_963974855.1 uncultured Rhodopirellula sp.
TTTTGATTAAATCAACAGCCCGCTAGCGCCAAAACGGCCAATTTACTGAAAGACTCTCGCCTATCTGCTTGGGAGTGGTTCTCGCTACACCGTCCGCTCAATACTCGCCGGTGAAACTCGTGTCGACTCCGTATTGCTGCTCGTAAAACCGGATGCAACTTGACACTCTAGGGTTTTGATACTAGCGCTAGTTGAATTTCCTCGATACTCATATTCTTTGTCTCTTTGAGCGTAAAGAAAAGAATCAAAAGACCGATTGCTACCGTCGCAGCATAAAACAGGAAAATGGAGGCCATGCCCATGTTCTCCAACTGCCATGGGAAAAACTTTTGCACGACGTAGTTGGTCAAACTGGTAATGATCGTAAAGAACGGAATCGCAATACCGCGTACTGAAATTGGAAAGATTTCCGAGAACAGAACCCACATCACCGGTCCAACCGAAAAATGAAATGCACCGATGAAGCTAAGAATCCCCACCAACACCATCGTCGCGTCGATCTGAATGCTTCTTTCTAGCAGTAGACTTTGATGCTTTTGTGCATCGCTTTCTCCGATCGCTTCCTGGACCGCATTCTTAAAAGCGACATCATTGTCGTATTGAACGCCCGCCAATGGAACAAGACGATTCGCATCATGCATGTCCACCATTTCCGAAATCGCGGTTTCGCTAAGCACATAGCGAGCTTTATTAAACGCGAACGCGCACAGCCCCAAACTAGCAATGATCCAAACCATCCCCCAAATAATCAAAGGACGGCGACCTAGCTTGTCGACCAGCAACAGCCCCAAAATTGTAAACACGACACTCGTCAATCCGACCCAGATCGCTTGGACAAACGCCGCATCGGTCCCAATCCCCAATTGCTTGAAAACTGTTTGAGCGTAGAACAAAATCGCGTTGATGCCCGTCGATTGCTGAGCAACCGCAATCGTAAACGCGATGATGAAAATCAACCGCATCCGCCGACTAAAGATCTCTTTGATCTGCGACGCTATCGAATGGTCTTCAGAACTCTTCTGTAAACTCTCACGCATCTCTTCGATGTGATACTCAATCTCGGATTCAGGCATCAGCTTTCGCAACGTTCGTTTGGCATCGTCGGTGCGATGCTGATAAACAAACCACGAGGGGCTTTCGGGGATGAACAGCAGCAAAATGAACCAGAGTGTCGCAAAGGGAATTTCAGAACCGAGCATCCAACGCCAAGTGTGCGTGTCCATCCCGAGCGACTCGACCCATGCGCCGCCGGAAACAGCCCAGTGATGAATGAGGTAGTTGACGAAGTAGGCACCGGACAAGCCAATGACGATATTGATCTGAGTCATCGACACCAATTTGCCTCGCCATTTTGGCGGCGCGATTTCGCCGATATACATCGAGGCCAACGAGATTGAGCTAAATGCAAGCCCGCCAAGAAAACGGGCGACGACGAGGGCTTCGTAGCTCGGAGCAAAAGCGGAAGCGAGCGCAGAGATCAGATAGAGGACCGCAATCAATAGAATTGCCTTTTTTCGCCCGAAGCGATTGCAGATATAGCCAGCAAAGGGCAACGCGATCAGCACCCCCAAAGCCGGCGCACTAACGGCCGTTCCCAATTGCATCGACGTTAACGAAAACTCGTCGGAAATAAAGTCGACGGTGCCGGCAATCAATGCCGCGTCCAAACCAAACAGAAAGCCGCCCATTGCAACGATCGTCGCGTAGATAAACGCGTTTCGTGTATGTGAATACATCGTCGGAATCTCAGTGGTTTAAAACGCGTCGGATGTTGGCTATCGTCGCGAAAGAACGTGCTAAAGCATGTTTAAAATTGCCGGTCCTACAAAATCCTTCGGCCATGCCGTGAGTTGCCGAAAGTCTTGGCGACTTTCTCTACAGCTCGACTCCGAATTCTTAGGTTGGATGATGCACGAGCACTTAATAGTTTTCTGCAGGCGGCTTGCGAAACTGGTCCGCTCGGCGTGACGACCACCCCTCTTCTTCGCGGCGTAACATGAATAGCGGCCGTTGCAGTTCGAGCTCCCAAGCAAACATTTTCTTGTACAGTTCGTTGACTTTTTCAGGGTTCGACGCAGCGAGATTATTTTGCTCGGCAGGATCCTGCACGATGTCAAACAGTTCGACCGCTCGGTCGGGATAGCGGATCATTTTCCAGTCGCCTTCGCGAATGGCTCCACGAGTCTCCATTTTCCAGTGCAGCGTCTGATGAGGCCGATGCGTTTTGACGCCCTGCAAAAAGGGAATCATGTCGACACCGTCGAGGCCTTTGATAGCAGATGGATCTCCACCGGCGGCTTTCACAAACGTCGGCAACAAATCAAGCGTGATAAGCGGTTTGTCATAGGTGGTCCCAGCGTCCAATTTCCCAGGCCACGCGATGATCCCTGGAACCCGGAGGCCGCCTTCGAGTTGAGTCGCCTTGACCCCCGCAAACGGATAGTTGCTTGAGCCATTTTTATCCATCGGGCCGCCATTGTCGTTCGTGAAAACGACAATGGTATTTTCGGTCAACCCGAGCGAGTTGAGCTTATCGATGATCTGGCCACACGCCCGGTCGAGGGACAACATCATTTGCGCTG
>CAXBHV010001340.1:0-2577 GCA_963974855.1 uncultured Rhodopirellula sp.
CCCCGATGCCGCCGATGAAGTCGAGTTTGACACTGCCGTCGGCTAGTTGGACGTAGGGTCCGTTGCCCAAACCGGCCGATAGGTACGGCCAAATCGGCGCGCCCCCGCGTGCTTGGCCCAATCGCTCGAGCATCGCTTGATAGCCGGGAACCAACGAATCATCCGCACTGCGAACATCGTCGATCGATTTTGCATGTTCGGCGACCGCTTCGGCGATCAACCGTTTCGCCTCGGCAACGCGAGGATCCGATCGAAGGGCTTCCGCAGCAGTCGCGGACGATTTGGACGTTGGATCAACCACAGCCATTGGCTCCGTTAGGTTTAGATAGTGAGTCTTGGAAGTTAAGTTGCCACATCATTTGATGCGTCAGTTTTTTCGTAGTGCCGGTTGCAAACGAGGGTAATCCTGTACAGGACACTTACTTTGCGATGCTGTTCGCTAAAAATGTCAAAACGGTGGCTGCCGCTGGCACCAGCGTCGCGGGAACACAGTACTCTTCGCTGCTGTGTAGTTTATCGCCTGTAATCCCCATGGTGTCGATGTTGGGTAGATTCATGGCCGCCAGTTTGCATCCGTCACAAGCGCCCCCGGTGTCCTGCCACTCGATCGAGCGACCGACGGCGTTTGCCGCCGCCGCCACTCTGGTCTGCATCGCCACCAACGCATCATTAGAACATTTTGGAGGCGAATGCAGCATCCCGTTCAGTTCCACTTCGTAACCGTCGCCCGTGAACTGATCGCGAATCGCCTCGAGCATCGACGCGATTCTTTGCATCGCTTGGGTGTCCGTCACACGCACATTCAAGTGAACCGAGGCATAATCGGGGACGCGGTTCAAAGGTCCCCCGCCTGCGATTTTGCCGACGTTCAGCAGCACGCCGCCATCGGGATCATGAAGTTCCGCGAGCCGCACGACAATCCGTGACAGATGCACAATCGCGTTGCGACCCTGTTCGGGATTGCGACCTGCATGAGCTGAGCGTCCGCGAACAACAAAGGCGAATCCGCCCGATCCTTTCCGAGCCGCGACGAGTTTTCCGTCAGGCAGCGTCGGCTCAAAGACCAGTGCGGCATCAAATTCGGGTGCTAGCTTCCGCATCAACGGTTCCGAAGCGGTCGAGCCGATCTCTTCATCGGGATTGAGCAGGATCGAAACCCCCAAATCGCCAAACAGCCCGAATCGCAATCCCGCTTCGACAGCCATCGCAATCACCGCGATCCCCCCTTTGGCATCGGCCGTCCCCGGCCCCAGCAAGCGATCGCCTTGACGAACGCAGCGATCGGCGGTGGTCGATCCAACCGCAGGGTAGACGGTGTCGTAATGGATCATCAGCAACACGCGTTGCCGAGCATCGGGTTGGTGGTGCCACAACAGTGCCGGCCCCGTCGAAGGGGCGTACCACTGGCCAGCGTCATCCAGTAGCCTCATCGAGCCCAGCGGAGTTTGCTCAAACGAAACACCGAAGCGATGAAAGTCCGCGCAGAGTATCTCGGCCATTTGTTGCAACTGGGGCACATCCATCGACCACGAGTTTTGGTTGCACCAACGCTCGAGTCGATCGACCGCGGCGGCTTCTTGCGTGTGCATCCACTCGATTGCAGCTTGAATCTGTTCGGACATTATTTGGAA
Organism: uncultured Rhodopirellula sp.; assembly: GCA_963974855.1. GTDB lineage: Bacteria > Planctomycetota > Planctomycetia > Pirellulales > Pirellulaceae > Novipirellula. The sequence continues at coordinate 1,632 of CAXBHV010001340.1, forward strand.
TGAGATTAATAGTTGGCCATGACTTGGATTGGATTATCGGCGATTTCAGCGGTCCTGTTGGGCTTCTATGACGTTACCAAAAAGATCGCGGTGCGAAAGAACGCCGTGCCAATCGTTTTGTTGATCAGCGTTTCGTTCGGTGCTGCGATTTGGATGCCATTTATCTGCTGGTCGTTGTTTTCTCCGACCAGTGTGCCGCATCCGATTCTGAAAGTCGATTCGTTATCGTTCCGCGAACACGGATTGTTATTGGCCAAGAGCATCTTGGTGGGTGCTTCGTGGACCTTTGCTTTTTTCGCTCTTAAACGGCTGCCGTTGTCGATCGCGGCCCCGATTCGTTCGACCAGTCCGTTTTGGACGATCGCGATGGCGTCGCTGTTTCTGCAAGAACGGCCCACTGGAGTGCAGTGGATCGGCATCATCATCGTACTGTTGGCATTCTGGGCATTCTCGGCGGTTAGTCTTCGCGAAGGAGTTTCCTTTAAAAGTGATCGAGGCGTCGCGATGATGGTCGTAGCGACGATTCTTGGTGCGTTGAGCTCGATTTATGACAAGTATCTGTTGCAGACAGTGTTGATTGCTCCTTCGACCGTCCAGGCCTGGTTTTCGGTGTACTTAGTCCCCGTAATGATCCCAATGGCGGTGATTTGGTGGCGAAGTGGGCGAAAAAATAAAGATCGCGAGCTGTCGGTTCACGCCCTATTCGAGTGGCGATGGGCGATTCTGGGCATCAGCCCATTGCTGTTAGCCGCCGATATCGTCTACTTCACCGCCTTGGCCGATCCCGATGCGCTAGTTTCGGTGATCTCGGTGGTTCGGCGATGTAGCGTGGTGATTGCGTTTCTGTTCGGTATTCGAGCCCTCGGAGAGGCCAATTTCTGGCCCAAAGCGGCTTGCGTGGTGACGATCCTTTGCGGTGTCGCTCTGCTGGTGTTGGGGGGGTGAG
>CAXBHV010001341.1:0-2574 GCA_963974855.1 uncultured Rhodopirellula sp.
ATGGCGTCCTAAATCAGCAGTCTCTCTTGGGTATGGGAGGACCTTTCGCAAGATCCACTACTCCAAAATCAAAGACGGACAAAGCACGAGTGTTTGCATTTGTGCTCACCGCGATTGCCGATGCCGGCGATTGCACGTGCAGTAGCTGAATTGTTCTCTAATCATGTCGCAAATCATTAGTGGCGTGTCGCAAAACGTCCTCGCAAGGGGCTCGAATCGCACCATAATCGCCTGTTGCGGCTGGGCGAAATGGCTTTACAAAGCGAGTTTTGCTTCGGTAAGTTCACGAAAGGTGCTTATTCGTGGCAATATTGCCGTCATTATTCGCCGTCATTTCCGTTTGCTTATTGTGCGAAAATCGCAGAACGCTGAGTTCTCAAGGCATTTCACGATAGCGGAGTTGCATTGTTCCGTTGCATTGTTCCGAGGAGCAAACCTCAATCGGAGCAAATCTCAAACCTGTTCAATGTCCAGCAATGAGTCATTGAGCTGGCGCAGAATGTTAACCGTAGGACCGCAGCCCCTGCCCGTCCTACCCCAATCAAGAGCGACAAAAATGAAAAGAACCCTCTACGTTTTACTGGCGTTTGCTGTTGCACCTACCGCGATTCCCGTCATCGCCGCCGATGCATGGGTTGTCGATAGCCAAGCCGATTGGCAGCAAGCAGTGGCTTCAAGTTCGGCGATCGAATTCAAAGACGGCATGGTTTCGCCGACAGGAAAAACGGCAACGATTCAAAGCAAGTTGAAAACGTTCGATAAAAAACGGTCCGTCGAGTCAATTCAATTTGACCAGTCGCCTGTTTGGCAGAACTGGGAGCCGATTGCCAACCTCGGCCCCGACAATCTGGGAGACGCACCCGTCTTACTGACGATGGGGCCGGACAACTATTGGATGTTCGGTCGCTACGGTGGTCCAAAACGTAAGAAGGGTCAGAATCCCTTAGCTAAGTTTGTTGCTGAAGATGCGACTCTCGAAGGCTTCGATGTTCCTCTGAAGACCACGCCGTATGCCAACCAGTTTGACGCTCCTGGTGGGCTGAAAAAATCGAAGGGCGGCTATCATGCATGGCAAAGTCGCGACATGGTCAACTGGGTGCATCACGGCCCCGTCACAGAGGATTTCTCACGTTGGGTCACGACCGCGGAGTACGCCGACGGCAAAGTCTACATCTACTACGACTATCCCAACGACCAAGATCCACACGTTTACGTCGACGACGATCTAACTGACGGGGAACCGGGTGAGAACAAAGGCATGGCGTTCAAAGACCCGTCGGACGGTTCGGACTGTGCCTTCATTCGCGACCTCGAAGGCAACTTTCATGTGATCTACGAAGACTGGACTCCCATCGACGCAAACAAGCGATCGTGGGATTCACCGCTTGCCGGACATGCAGTTTCGAAAGATGGACTGACCGATTTTGAGATCAAAGCTCCGCCGGTGGACAACCGTACGACGCCGACTGGCAAAACGGCGACTTACAAGCACCCACACTGGTTGCAACATCCCGATTTCAAAACAAACGTTGCGACCTACCAAGTTCACGAGCCCGAGCAGGAAGCGTATGGCGATTGGTGCTCCGTTTGTATCGGCGGACGCTACTATCTGTTCGGTGACTACGATCCGGTCGGTGGTCACCAAATGAGTGTCGGTTGGTTCACGTCGCCAAGCTTGGATCAGCCGTTCACTTGGTGTGACAACATCGGCAAAGGACATCCCGATCCCGACATCGCGTTCGCAGAAGGCAAGTTTTATTTGGCCACGCAGCAAAAGCAGGACTTCGTCAGCCCTGGACCTTGGGTCGAAACAGTCGAAGCCCGCGTCGGGGTTGATACGAACAACGATGGTGCCGTGGATAATTGGAGCGATTGGCAAACGGTCAAGGAAAGCTATGACTACACGCCTGGGTTCGCCAAGCAAGTTCAGAAAACAGCGGCTATGATGGATCTGTCGTCACTTCCCGAAGGTTACGGCTTTCAGTTTGAAGTGAAGCTGACCGATACGACAGAGAACAAGTCGAAGCCCATCCTCGACAAAGTGACCCTGTCATTCCGTCCGTAGTCGCGAACTGATGATTAAGTAGTTAGGCATTCGTCTTTCCGTAAATTGGCCGTTTTGGCGCTAGCCACGGTTCCGGCGCTGAACCGGGGCTAGCGCCCAAACGCGGGCGCTGTGAAGCATTTAGAGACGGCAAATTACGGCATTTGCGTTCCGTAGCTACGCTCGCCAGAGCGTGGATGATTGCCGGCCAATACGAATCACCACCTTCTGGCGAAGGTAGCTACGAGAAAATGCTTCACAGCGTTCGCCCAAACGGCTAACGGGATTTCACCCAATGATTCCTGCCTAGCTGCTTAACACTCATGCGTTGGTTTAGAATTGTGATTGCTCAGCGGCCTCGAGAATAAAGAAAAGTAAACATCATGAAGTCAGTTCTGTTTGTAAATCTTTGGCTGTTGTTAGCGGCCCCTGTGTGTCTGGCTGCGGATTTGTATGTCAGTCCCTCTGGCAATGATACGAACCCTGGCTCGAAGTCGTCGCCTGTCGCTACGCTATCGCAGGCCAAGGAA
>CAXBHV010001342.1:0-2574 GCA_963974855.1 uncultured Rhodopirellula sp.
AAGATCAAACCGATTCGCGACATGTGGCCAGGCAAGTTGGTGGTCAAAGGAATCGCATGCGAGGCCGATGCCGAACGCTCGGTCCGTTTGGGGGTTGATGGTCTGTGGGTTTCCAATCACGGTGGTCGACAACTTGATGCAGGCCAATCTGCGATCAAGGCTCTTCGCAAGGTTGTTGAAAAGTTCAAAGGACAAACAACAATCATGATGGATTCGGGGATTCGCAGTGGCCCCGACATCGCACGCACCCTTGCCAGCGGTGCTGACTTTACGATGCTCGGCCGCACGTTCATGTACGGCGCCGCAGCACTCGGCAACAAGGGTGGCAATCACACGATCGCAATCCTAAAACGTCAATTACAACAAGTCATGGAACAAGTCTGTTGCCAACGAGTGGCCGATTTCCCCAACCATTTAGCCAAAGACGACTAATCGCGGCCCCCGTATGTACGACAGTCGCGTCTGCCCATCCGTGAACGACCCAAGAAAAATTGCGAGAGAAAATGATTAAAATACATCCTGTTTTTTTACTATTTGTATGGTTCGCCGCGAGCATCTATAGCCAGGCGAATGCTCAAGAAATGAACGAGTTATGGGGAGATTCCGTCGTCAAACTGCGTGCCGAAAATGCCGAGCGCGGCCAGCTTTTTGACGAGGGGAATTATGCCATGTTCATCCACTGGGGGCTGTATTCGCAGCTTGGTAACAAGGTCGATGGCAAGACGTATTACGGCATTGGTGAATGGATCATGAACCCGCGAATGGCGGGCATTCCTGTCGAGCGTTACAAAAAACTCGCGGGTACGTTTAACCCGGTCAATTTTGATGCTCAGGAAATTGCCAGAATCGCAAAAGATGCTGGCATGAAATACATCGTCATCACGGCCAAGCACCACGACGGGTTCGCGATGTATCACTCCAAAGCGTGTGACTTTAACATCGTCGACGCGACTCCATGGAACAAAGATCCGATGAAGGAACTTGCCGACGCGTGTCGCGAAGCAGGGCTGGGTTTTGGATTCTATTATTCGCACAATCAAGACTGGACGTTCCCCGGTGGCGGCGGCGGACCCACCGTTGACGAAAAAGGCAATCCAGCGACGTTCGATGATTACTTTGTCAACAAGTGCTTGCCCCAAGTCAAAGAGATCACAACCGAGTATGGGCCGATCGAAATCGTCTGGTTCGACACGCCAGGCAAGATGCCCAAGCAGTACGTCGAGCAACTGGTTGATGTCGTCCACAAGAACCAACCTCGCGCAATGGTATCGGGCCGCGCCGGGCACGATCTGGGGGATTACCAAACGCTCGGCGATATGGAAGTCCCACGAGAGAACATCGAAGGGCTGTGGGAAAGTGTCGATACGACCAATGACTCATGGGCGTACGCTTGGTACGACGAGTACTGGAAATCGCCCAAAGAAATCCTCAAGCGTCTGCTCGCCTGTGTCGGTCGTGGTGGCACGTATATGCTAAACATCGGCCCTCGTGGTGATGGCACGGTTCCCCCGCGGGCAGTCAAGACACTTGAGCAATCCGGCGAGTGGATTCGTCGTTATCCGCAAGTCGTCTACGATACTCAGGCATCGCCTTGGCAACATGCTTTGCCGTGGGGTGATGTGACTCGCAAGAACAACACGCTCTTCCTGTGCGTCTTTGACTGGCCCGCCTCAGGTAAGCTCTATCTGCCAAATCTGAAAACTAAGATTGCATCATCCGAGTTGCTGAGGGGCGAGAAATCCGAGCCCGTCACGTGGAGCAAATCCGGTGATTGGGTCGTACTCGATTTGCCCCCTCGTGCTCCTGAAAAGCTTGTGTCAGTGATCGAGCTGAAGCTTGCATCGGAACCCGAGGTCGATCCAGTCTGGGCACTTGATCCGAACATCGAAACCGAAATTTTGACTGAGTTCGCTGAAGTGACCGGGATCAAGAAGTCCGGGAAGCGATGGATGGAAAAATTTGGTGAGTGGAAGGGGATAATCCACGCTCACGGCTTCGAAGGTGGCGGCATGGCGTCGTGGGAAATCGACGTCAACGAGCCTGGTGATTATAACGTCGAGCTGACGTATTCAGGTGAAGGACGGCTCGTTTGGAGCGTCGCGATCGAAGGCGGCGAAAAAATTCAAAACCAACAGAACTCGTCCCACAATTATCAATCATTCCCGATCGGCTGGATCCACTTTCCCGAGCCCGGTCGCTACACCGTCAGCGTGTCTTGCATCGATGGCGACGTCGAATCCGCAAGCTTGAAGTCGATTCATTTCGAGCGAGTCTATTAGGCTCGAAAAAAAACGACGCGTCAGCGAGGGACCGAGTCAAGATCGAGATATTCTCGCTCACGCTTCGGGTTATAATGGTGATTGCTCAGCCGCCCCAGGGATTTAGCGGAGCCTGCTAATCCGGTCGCTCTCATGAGCGGCCTGGTGTGTTGTCCAGCCTTAAATCTTGGGTTTCGAATGTCGTGGAGCTTGCTAAAGCTCCTTGTCTTCTTGGAGACTGCTGATTTAGTTAGCCGTTTTGGCCAACGCTGTGAAGCATTTTCTCGTAGCTACCTTCGCCAGAAGGTGGTGATTC
>CAXBHV010001343.1:0-2572 GCA_963974855.1 uncultured Rhodopirellula sp.
AAGAGCTAGCTGACCTCACCGAAATGATGAGATCCAGCGGACGGTGCTTTGTTTATGCAGAACGGCGGATGGGCAAAACGTCGCTCGTGATACGTGCACTCGAGAAGCTCAAGCGAAAAGACTTTATTCCCGTGTACGTGGATCTATGGCCCACCGATGGCTCGGCTTCGTTCGCTACCGCCACGGCCCGCGCCGTTACGACAGCAGCCGAGACGAATACCACCAAATTGTTGGAATTGGGGAAAGCTCTCTTCAGCCGTCTACGTCCCAGCGTATCGCTCGACAATTCTGGTCAACCTAAAGTCGAGTTTGGTGTCGATGGACGAACCGTATCCAAAACAGACCTGACTGAAGTCCTGGCAGCTCCCCAAGCTTTAGCGGCGCGAAGCGGGAAACAAGTTGTCATGGTCTTTGATGAATTTCAGCAAATCTGCGAGTATGAAAACGATCTCGTCGAACGGCAACTCCGTAGCTCGATCCAGCATCATAAGAAAGTCGCGTATCTGTTTTTGGGAAGTCGCAAACACCTTTTGCATTCGATGTTCTTGGATCAATCAAGGCCATTGTACCGATCCGCAATGCATTACCCGATTGGCCCCATTGAAACCAAACACTGGCAGCCGTTCATATCCAAGCGTTTCGTCGATGCAAAAAAATCGTTTGCGAAACCATTGATAGCCGATTTGTGTGATCGAACTCAAGGGCATCCATTTTATACCCAGCACTTGTGTCACGTACTTTGGTCGCTGATCAATCCAGGCGATCATGTGGACGCCGCGCATCTCGACCAAGCCGTTGCCGAACTGTTGCGTCGCGAGAGCCACGCGTACGTCACGCTTTGGGAATCATTGACCAAAAACGAACAGCGTTTCCTGCGTGGCCTAGCCGATAGTGTAACGCCACCCAAACCGTTTTCGTCCGACTTTACCCGCCAGTACGGCCTTCGCACGGCTTCCAATGCCCAGCGTGCTGCGGAGTCACTTGTTGCCAGAGACGTTATCGAGCGGGAGTCATCATCCTACGTCATTACCGATCGTTTCTTGCGTTTGTGGATTAGCCAACTGCAGTCGTGATTTACTTCGAAAACCGATGTGAGTCCCTGCGATTTATCGAACCCCAAGGACTCGTGGTCTCGTCCACTACCCTAAAATGCGACGCTGACAAACGACTAGTGAGACCGGAAACAGCCCCAGACATCGGGGCCCGCTTTCCACCGCTGCGGGGCCGGGACGAACTTGCCACGGCACACGGGAAATCGCTCAGACGCTGCGAACGCCGAGCTGCGAGCGAACTGGCCTAGGCGAACGGGGCGATGGCTAACCACAGGCTGTGCCCTCCACACGCCCCCGATGTCGCCATATTGCATTGACAAAGCGTCAAAACGGTGTTCGGATGTATCAAGCAACAACTGGTTTTGGACGACTTGCAAACTCCAACGAGGGTATCGGACGCTGTTTTCAATGACGCTAATTTCGATGACGCTGAGCGTCAATTCGGCGGTGTCTACCAATCGCGAATGAAAAAAAGAAAATGATCATTGCCAGGCAAAAGCTACTGAAATTTTCCCTCGTCTTTGTGGGGCTTGGCTTGGTTTTCTTTTTTGGCGGTCGCACGCTGGAATCTTATCGACAACTGCGATACATCCAAGAACAGGGCTTTGACACTGGCGACGCGGACGTCGATGCGATTCACCCTTGGATGACGATTCGTTTTATTGCCGCAGCTTACGCGGTCCCCCAAGAGTACATCTACGCCGAGTTGGGGGTCAACGCAACCGAACGCCGTCGCAATATTGACGTCAAGCACCTGAACGAGGAACTCCGTTTAGGGCGTTCGGAGACCGGGGACTACCCGGCCGTCATCGACCGCCTACGACAGATTATTCTGGCCTATCACGAAAATCCTGTAGCGACTGGTCTAAGCGACGTGCGCCCCTGGATGACGCTTGAGTATATCGCGAATAGCTCAGGAATACCGACAACCACGATTGTTGACGAACTTGGGCTAGACAAGTTTGCTCTCCAGGAATCTCCCTCGGGTGAATCGGGCAGCGACGATGAAGTTTACATCCACAAGCCCTTGAATGAGTTGGCCCACGAACTGCGATATCCTCGTGGACCCCGCGGCCTGATTGAGGATATCAAGGCCGTCATCACTCGACAGGTACAGGACGCGCAATGATTGCAATGAGTCTGTCGCTTACTCCGCTGATTGAACAGATCCTCACCTGGATTGCAGCGTACGGCCTGCTCGCATTGGGGCTATCCATCTTTGCGGCCGCAATTGGCGTTCCGCTGCCCAGCACTCTCTTTGTCATCGCGGCGGGGGCATTCGTGCGACAAGGCGTATTGGATGTTGTGTTGACCCCAATTTGCGTGCTTGTCTGTGTCGTACTCGGTGATGTGGCTTCGTACGGTATGGGCCGCTATGCCCGCGACGGCATCGAACGCCGTTTCGGGGGGCGTCGCACGTGGCGGCGTGCGCGATCAGCACTGCTCAAGCGGGGTGGAGTCGCAATCTATCTCACTCGCTGGATACTCACCGCGTTCGCAGTTCCCACCAACTTGGCAGC
>CAXBHV010001344.1:0-2569 GCA_963974855.1 uncultured Rhodopirellula sp.
CACGGCAACCGGCGTATCCGGGGTCACCGATGGCACGCCCGCGACGCTTCATTTCAGCGACGATCTGTTCAATGCCGCCGCACCGACGTTCAGCGAAAACTTGACCTCGCTGGGGATCCAGGACTTCTATAACCTCAACGCCAAATCGGTGCTGCAGGTCATGCAGCAGTTCGGCAGCTACGTGGACGTGCTAGGTTCGAAGACATTTGAGAATGAACGACTGTTGTTGGGGACCACAGCCATTCTCGGTGATTTGGTTGACGTCGACGGCTTGTACCAGGACGAGTTTCTCAAGCGTATCGAATTGCCGCCGCACACCGCCGCGACGCCGCTAACCGATATCGTCGGGGTGCCCGAGTCGGGCGAAACGTTGAGCACATTGTTGGGGACCAGCGGTGATAACGCTCCCGAATTCACGGTCACCTTGCGTGACGGAACTGCGTTTGATGTCGATCTCGATGGCACCACGACATTGGCCGATGTCACCAGCCGTATCCAAACCGCGTCGCCCGGGACCGCGAAATTTGAAGTCATCACCGAGTCCGATGGTGCATTGTTGTTGGTCGATAAAACCATTGCCGCGTCGGACAGCGACAAGTTTCATGTGACTGCCAAACAGGATGGATCGAGCGAGGATTACGCAGCGGCCGCCAAGTTGGGTTTGACCGCGGTTGCGGTGAAGAGAGACGTTGTCGGCGATGACACTGACGAATCGGTGATTCAATTAGCACCCAACCCCGGGGCAAACTTTGCAACGCTTCAGCAGATGCTCTCGCTGCCCACCGGAGGCGGTTCCGCCTACACGACCGTAGGTCCAATGAGCTATGACGCGACGACGTCGACGTTCCGCTTCTCGCTCGACATCGCCAAGACCTTTGCGAATTCAACCGACACACTGAACCTGCCCGATTTTGGATCGCTGAAAGGTTTGAGCACAACCAGCAGCGTTGATCTTTTGAATCCCACCGCGACGCTGCATCTGCCGTTCGAACTCGCGTTGACAAACGTTGGGTTCGACACGCCGCTTTCGCCCTCAACGCCAATTTCGCAGTTGAACTTGGGTGCCGGCGTCGCACTGCTCGAAGGCGTCGACGACATTCGCGTTCATCTTGCCGATGGAACCACGTTCGCTGTCGATTTTGATCCCGCGCTGGCCTCCGTCACTCTGGCAAGCCTCAACGCAGGCGCGGGCGTGCCTACCTCGGGCGACGCCAACGCTGATTTGCAATTCACGTTGAACGACGGCACCGCCTTTGACGTCGATTTGGATGCTGCGGTGGCTTCGACGAGCGCGGCACCAGTGACGTTGGGTGAATTGGTCGAAGTAATCCAAGCAGCTGCGGATGCCGCCGACGCGATCACCGGTACCGTGGCAGCAGGCGCCACCGCGAATCAGTTGATTGATTCCTCGGCACCCTTCGGAGCGGTCGATAGCTTGGTGGGACGTCAAGTGGTTGTCGGCGAGCAATCCGCAACGATCACCGCCAACACCGCCGATACATTGACGCTGAGCAGCGACTGGAACACGCCACCCACCGCCGGCGAGAACTATGAAGTGTCAAGTCGATTGGCCGGATTCGCCAGCCTCGATGCGGCTCGTGGTACGCTCAGTTTGATCGATGCAACAACGCTGGTTGGCTCGCCCGCCTTGGCAGTGACCGGTACCTCCGCCACCTCACTCGGAATCGACGGTGCAGCGGAACAACGCAACCTCGGCGGCACCACGTTTACGGCGATAGAACATTCATTGGTGACGATGGGTGACTTGATTGCCAAGATCGAAGCGGCTGCGACGGCGGCCGGTTTGACGCTGCCGAGTTCAACCGCGTTCTCAGCGGGTTGGGACTTTGATGTGCAGATTGCCGATGCGGGGATTGTATTGGTTGATCGGACGTCGCCCGCAGCCTCGATCACCGGCACGGCGGAAAGCGGCGCCGCAGCCGACGAACTTTTGGACACCGCTGCGTTCACATCGTTTGCCGCGGACGCCTTGGTGGGACGCGTCGTGACGATCACCGGCGGCGCCGGAGCAGGGCAAAGTGCAACGATCACCGCCAACACCGCCGATACGTTGACGTTAGACTCCGATTGGGACACCGCGATCGATGCGACTTCGACATACACGATCGCTAACGAGCTGATTGTCGCATCGCTGAACAATTCCGGAGCCCGCGTCAGCCTTGGTTTAGCCTCCGAGGCAAAGGATCAAGCCTCCGATTCCGATTCACGGCTGTTTGACGGCAATGGTGGCGTGGTGGTTCGCACCAACGGCACGACTGCCGCTGACCTGACCATTACTCTCAGCGGAGGAAGCACGTCGTTTGGTGTCGATCTCGATGGCAGTGTGCCGCCCGCGACGATCAATGATTTGGCGGACCGAATTGCGAACGCCGCCACGAGTGCCGGCGTGACGACGGCTGCTTTCGAAGTCTTTACCGATTCAGGAACCGGGACGATCTCGCTGATCGATCGCGGACGAGCCGGCGCAGTGTCGACGTTTACGGTCGCCAATGCCGGAGGCAGTTTTGCCGCGACCGATCTTGGGTTGGCCAGCGGTTCGGAGGTGAAC
>CAXBHV010001345.1:0-2555 GCA_963974855.1 uncultured Rhodopirellula sp.
AAATGCGGGGTACGACCGGTGGCGGGAGGCACGTAAGTTGTGGGGCGGAATCGTCAACCAATCGCGCAACTTGGCAATCGCTGGGTTGGCGTACGGGTCCGAAGATCAACAGTGGCGGGTGCAGTTCATCAAATGGGTTGCGGCCTTTCCTCATGTGACGCGTCGATCGCTCCGCGGTGAACGTTGCGTGCCCGAGTTGGCGCGTCTATTGACCCCCGAACAAATTGATTGGCTGCAAACCAACGAGCACATGCCTGATGCTGTCTCGCGTCGCATCGCGTCAATGCTTCATGACGCTCAGCGAAATGGCCTAAACGGGTTTGCATTTCAGGAAGCGGAACGGCAGCGAAGTTTACTAATCGACCACCTAGGCGGGTGCGAAAGAATTCTGAAGACGCCGCTGGCACGGTCGGGGGCGATTCAGGTGCGGCAGTTCATTTTTTTGCTATTGGCGTTTTTACCGCTGAGCTTGCTACAAGATTTTGAAGGCACCTTGATCGGAGCATTGCTGGGATCGAACGAATCTCACCGTGTTTGGTTGGTTCCGTTGTTCATCATGTTATTAGCTTACATGCTGCTCGCTCTAGATCGAATCGGGATGGAGTTGCAGAACCCGTTTGATACGCGGCGTGTCGATTTTTTGCCGCTCGACGGAATCTGCATGACCATCGAGAAAAATTTGCTTGAATTGTTGCATGATGACAACCTTTACGACGACTCCGCACCGATGGTCAGCGACGTTGAACTGCCACCGGATGCTTCGGCTCACATCAGCGATGAAGAACTCTCCGCAGACATCTCATAGCCAGTGATTGCAACAGACAAACAAACCGGATTACTAACCAAGCAGATGCTTGAGAGTAATCGATGTTAAATAAACAATGCGACCACTTCGCCGAAAACGTTTCCGGCGACCCAAAAATGAAATTCACGAGGCCTGACCTCGTGAATCTCTGCCTCGGTTGATTTCTCGCATATTCGAAATCTGGCTTTCCGGTGCTCTCGTCAGCATGCAGCGGAGCTCTGGTGACTCCAGCGACCGCCCCGCAGGTTAGCCGAGTCCTGGAACGCTCCATCCATCCCGATAGGTTCGCGAGACGAGTGAAGTGGCTTCTGGGCTATTGGTGAATGTTTGGTTATCGCGGTCCCAGTGAAGCCAGTCAGCGCTAACTCGATCCGCCATCGCGCCTACCAAGACGGCCTCGGTAAGTGGCCCTCCGTGGCTAAAGTCGTCACACGCCTTGCGGCCCTCGATCACTGCATCGACCCAGTCATGGTAATGATCTTGTTTGGCCAAATGATGTCGACTGAGGGTGGTGGGAAGCTTCGTGTGGGGCAAGGCAACCGGCATTCCGCGACGATAGTTCTTGAAAATCGTGCCGGTCTCGCCGATCCAACATGCTCCCGATTCCGGCAGCGTGCGTCCGGTCGCATTTCGCCGTCATGCCAAGTCAACTTGACGGTCTCGCCAGCGGTGATATCGCTGCCCGGGAAGACGAGTTCTACTTGACGCTGCTTTCCCCAAAGCGGTCCGGTCGTGATCGGAGTCAACTGACGCACACGAAGCGGTGCGGTCAACTTCAACGCATCAAAGCTGATGTCGAAGTGGTGGCAGCCCATGTCACCCATTTCGCCGACACCAAACCCATACCAGGCACGCCATGTCTGCGGATGGTAGGTATTGGCGAAATAAGGTCGCGGCGTTTGCACGCCCAGCCAAAGATCCCAATCCAAGCTGGCGGGAACCGCGTCACCGCGGCCGCTGATGTCTGTATTTTTGGGCCACCAACTGAGTTTCTTGTTCTCCCACAAGATCACTTCCTTGATCTTACCGATGACGCCACTGCGAATCAGTTCGACTGTGTTCCGACTCTCGATACTCGAGCGTCCCTGATTTCCCAATTGCGTGACGACGCCTGCGGTGGCAGCCTCTTGCGTGATCACGCGGCATTCGTGCAGTGTACTTGCCATCGGTTTTTGCAAGTACATATGCTTTTTTGCACGGATGGCGGTGACGGCGGGTGCAGCGTGCATGTGATCCGGTGTGCCGATCGTAACCGCATCAAATTTGTCAGCATGGTCGGCCAACAATTCTCGCCAATCTCGATGTCGAGAGGCGTCAGGATGTTTGCCTGCGGCCGCGGTCAGGTAGTTCGAGTCGACATCACACAACGCGGTAATTTGGACCTTGGGGTGTGATGCGACGCTGTCCATCGTCCGCCCGCCCATGCCGCCGACACCGATGCATGCAACTTGCAACTTCGAATTTAGTGAAGCGCTGCGGACGATTGCAGGACAACCGATCACTCCTGCCGTAGCTGCAGCGGCACTCTTGAGAAGCTGTCGCCGAGTTAGCGATGAGTCGTGGATGCAGAGGGGAATGGATGACGTCAGATTTTTCATGGTGTATTCCGAGAGAACAATGCTGTGTAATCGTTTGATCGCGAGATTATAACCCTTTACATCTCTCGCATGGTGCGCCGGCGCCGAAGAGGATTGCCCTGGTCCGCTAAAACTTTGGGCTTGTTGTAGGATATTGGAGGTGACTTTTTCTT
>CAXBHV010001346.1:0-2551 GCA_963974855.1 uncultured Rhodopirellula sp.
AATCGCGAACAACACCGTGAACATCTGTATCGGAATCCCCAACGCTCGGTAGATCACGCCTGAGTAGAAGTCGACGTTCGGATACAACTTTCGCTCGATGAAGTACTCGTCTCGCAACGCGACTTCTTCCAACTTTTGTGCGACCTCGAACAAGGGGTCATCCAATTGCAACTTGGCGAGTAATTTGTCGCAGCTGGCTCGAATGATTTTCGCCCGCGGGTCAAAGTTCTTGTAGACGCGATGACCGAATCCCATCAAACGGAAGCCGTTCTCTTTGTCTTTGGCCATGTCGACGTATTTCTGAACGTTGCCGCCGTCTTTAGCAATCGTTTCGAGCATGTTCACACACGCTTCGTTGGCTCCACCGTGTAGCGGTCCCCAAAGGGCGCCGATGCCGGCTGAGATCGAAGCGAACAGGTTGGCGTTGCTGCTGCCGACCATGCGGACCGTCGACGTGCTGCAGTTTTGTTCGTGGTCTGCGTGAACGATAAACAACAAGTTCAACGCTTCGGCGAAATCGGGATCGACCATGTATTCGCGAGCGGGTGTCGCAAACATCATATGCAAAAAGTTTTCGCAATAGCTTAGGTCATTGTTCGGATACATGAACGGTTGACCCATCGACTTTTTGTAGCTGTATGCCGCGATCGTTGGCAGTTTAGCTAGCAGTCTATAGAGCGAAATTTCGACTTGCCCAGGGTCATTCGGGTTCAGCGAATCTTGATAGAATGTGGCCAGTGCGCCGACCACGCTGCTGAGGATCGCCATCGGGTGTGCATCACGCGGGAACCCGTTGTAGAACGATCGCATGTCCTCGTGGATCATGGTGTGATCGCGGATGCCGGCGCGGAATATTTCCGCTTGCGAGGCGTTGGGCAACTCGCCGTAAATCAACAGGAACGCGGTTTCGACAAAATCACAGTGCTTGGCGAGTTCTTCGATCGGGTAACCGCGATAACGTAGAATTCCTTTTTCCCCGTCAAGGAATGTGATCGCACTTTTGGTGCTGCCGGTGTTGACGAAACCATCGTCCAGTGTGATTAGTCCGGTTTTAGCACGCAGCTGACTGATGTCGACTCCGCGTTCCCCTTCGGAGCCTTCAACGACGGGGAAGTCGAAATCACTGCCTTCGATCGACAGCTTAGCGACTCCGGCTTCTTTAGTATCCAATTTGGGAGGGGTGCTCATCAGCGAATCCGCGTAGAGAGAGGGCTAAATGCATGTGTTTGATCTCGCGATAGTGTAGCTTTGCGAGTAGCGAACTACAATCATGGGCGGTGTGTCTATCGTGATTCGACGCTGTCGAAATCGCACGATTTCGGTACCGAGATTTCCGCATGAGTTGCATTTGCAGGAAATTCCGTTGGCAAACGCCACATGACCTGCCCTAACCTCGGATTGTGAGCGGGATTATTACCCCACTTTTTGGTCAGTGACGTTTTGGCGCTGGATTCGCATGGAATCAATCTTGCGATTGCTGGCCTTCAAAATTTCGATCTCTGCATCGCCCAACGTCAGCCGAGTGCCGGTTTCGGGGATCGATCCGACATGCGAAAGTACAAAACCGGCAACCGTTTCATAGTCATCGCTCTCGGGTAGGTCCCAACCCAATAGTTCGTTTAAGTCATCAATCATCAGCCGGCCGTCGACTTCGACCGTGTTATCGTCAATGACTTGCATACCGATCTCTTCGTCTTCGTCGGACTCGTCGACAATTTCGCCAACGATTTCTTCCAAGGCGTCTTCGATCGTGACCACGCCAGCGGTTTGCTGAAATTCGTCTAGCACGATCGCCATGTGGCTGCGGCTATGCAGAAATTCACGCAGCAGAAATTCGACGGATCGATCGACCGGGACGAACCACGGGCGTCGCATAATCTCGGACACGGGTTCTTTGGGTTGATGATGGGCTTCGAGAAACGGCAGCAGATCTTTGACGTACAGCACGCCGACGACGTTATCGAGCGTGCCATTGTAAACGGGCAATCGCGTACGGCCCGCTTCGACGATTGTCTTTAGGATTTGGTCCCATTCCCAAGAAACTTCGATCGCGTCAACATCGCTTCGCGGGGTCATGATGTGCCCGACGGGATCTTCGTGCAGCGTCATCACGCCCTGGATCATTTCACGAATGCCTGGCCCAAAGTAGCCTTCACGTTCGCCCGCGGTGACGATCGTGCGAATTTCGTCTTCGAGTTGCTCTTCGTCCTCGTCTTCGTGCTCGTGTTTTCCAGCCAAACGTCGCGTGATCACTTCGACAAATTCGCCAGGGGCCGATAGCGGATGCATGAAGATCGACAGTGAACGCCAAAACGGCCACGTGTGGTACAGCACTTGGGTGGACGCAAATCGAGTCACGGCGGCTGGCACCCAGGAATGGATCAGCATGATCAAAAGCCCGGCGCAGAAGAACCAAATCAGTAGATCCCGGCCAATCGGATTTTCTTCGGCAACAAAAAGTCCCGTCGTGCCTGAGATCAGGAACAAGACGGTTCCGATCATCCGCAAGTATTCGCTGCCGCGAATCGCAGCATCTTGGTGATCGATGACA
>CAXBHV010001347.1:0-2548 GCA_963974855.1 uncultured Rhodopirellula sp.
ATCGTTGGCGGCACTGTTCCGCGCTATCGTCGCGATGCTTGCTGAGTATCCCACAAACGATCCGTTGATCGATTGGGGGGAATCTCTGCACCAACGCTTCTCACTGCCTTATTACTTGCAGCGTGATTTGCAAGAAGTCTTGGCTGAATTGGAAAGCCGCGGCCTCGGACTTGCCGCTCCCTTGGTCGAGCGTGTGCAATGCGATCGTCATCGCGTGTTGACGCAGTGTCAGCTTGGCAATTCGCGGTTCGAGTTGCGTCGAGCGTTGGAGTTTTGGCCGTTGGTGGGCGACGTTGCGACGCAGGAACGAGGTGGTTCGCGACTGATTGATTCCAGCTCGTCACGAATCGAAGTCCGATTACGTTCGTCCAGCGAGCAGGAGCTTCGCGATTGGACTCTGTCGGTTGGCAATTGGGTGATTCCGCTTCATGATGAAGTGGACGACGCAGGATCGCTACGGTTGGCGGGGCTGCGGTATCGCAGTTTCGTGCCGCTGGCCGGACTGCATCCCACACTCGGTGCACAGTCGCCATTGACGTTGACGTTGTCTCATCCCGTAGAAGGATCGTGGCAGGTCACGTTGCACGAATGGCATCCGCAGGGCGAGCCGTACCCAGGATTGCCGTCGACAATTGCCGAAGCACGCCAGCGCCGCGCCGATCGTTGTGTAGTCAAATCACTCGACGAACCACTGACGGCTTTGACTCCGCCGCCCGCCGAAGCGGTGGGACAGTGTGTTGTGGATCTGCGCTGGCAATAAGCGTGGCAAACGGTATCGCCGGTCAATAAGACGTGGCCATCAAAAGGCTCGGGCTGGCCCTGATCGCATAAATCAGACTCGGCAAGGTGCCACTTGATTAGGCGGTCGATGCCAAAGGATGACGCATCTCCGTAATTTGCGGCCTAGTCCAAAACGCCATCTACTTTGATCGGGCTCGTGGCGCAATCCATCCGGTTGCAGCAAGGAACACGTTGGAATTGGGCTGAGCGACGCGTGTCGCTACACAAACTCCCGCTATTCTGGCATCGTTTGCGATTGGCGTGATTCAAAAGTCCGTAAACAGGATCTTTCTAACATCACTTGGCACACCAATCGCAATGACGCAATTGACGGTCAGGTCTGCCACCCTTTGGTGAACCCATCGCTTGGTTCCCAACGGCTCGCAGTTCACGGTTGCAATTCGTCCTTCCTTCCTAAGCCCTAACGCTGGTTGCCATGAAAAAGATCGAAGCGGTTATCCGACATTTCAAGTTGGACTCAGTTAAACAGTCGTTGGTCGATCATGGCTTTGGCGGGATGACCGTTTCGGAGGTCAAGAGTTATGGCGAAGAGGTCGCGCAGAAAGAAGTTTACCGGGGAGCCAAGTATGAGTACGACTTCATTCCCAATATCAAAATCGAGGTCGTCGTCTTAGACCATCAATTGCAAACCGCGCTGGACGCATTGTTGACAGCGGCGCGAGTGGATGATACCAGCGATGGCAATGTTTTTGTGACCGACATCGGCGACGCGTTTCGCATTCGCACTTCGGAGCATGGCGAAGTCGCGTTGTAGAACACACGGTTGGCCTTGCCGACGAACGTCGCTACTGGTCCGATTTGAAATTTACACGTGGGTAGAGCCAGCTTTGAAAAAGCCATGTCAACAATGGCATGATCACCCATGTCATCATTGCGACACTGATCGCGGCAATCCCCGCACTGCCGATCGCTGGAGGAAGTGAGACGGCGTAGGGTTTGAGGAAACCGACCAGTGGAAGCACCGTCGCGTAGACCGCGATCCAGACGACGATCGCCATCTTGTATTTGGGCGGCGCCGCGAGATCACCACCGCCGTGATGTGGCAGTTCGAACCAAGTTTCCAATCCCGTCAAGTGATGGATGTCCGCGGGTTTCCCTTCGAATGGTTGCAGCCGAGCGACTTTCTCTTTGCGTTCGGCCGAGTGGTACCAGCGATGCATATTCTCGACAGAATCAAACTTCGAGATCACGCGGTAGTGCCGATCGCCCGATTGCTGAGGCCGCAGCACTAATGCCCCTAAATGTCCAGGAAAGTCAAGCGACGTGCGGATCAACTCGCCAATCGCCTGCTCCCACTCACGCTCTTTGCCCGCTTTCGGAAACGCAGTGACAAAGATCGTCGCGGGCTGGGTGGATCCCGACGGATCGAGGTTCCCAACCGAATCCGCACTAGCGACAGCCTCAGCAGCCGTCGTCGCGCGGAGATCCAATTCGTCTACTCCACGTTTCGGTCGCGGAAGGGTTCGACTCAGCAAACTCATTGACATGCCTCCTTTGTCAGCGACTCGCGGGTCTTCTCTAGCAACGTGATCAATTGCTTGAGCTCTTTTTGAGTGAGGCTCTTCAACAGACTCGACTCGAGCTCTTTCAGGAACGGCATGGCTTGGTTGCAAAGCGTTTCGCCTTGTTTGGTGATGCAGACATACACCACCCGACGATCTTCGCTGCATCGATGGCGTTGGACCCTTCCTTGTTTTTCAAGTCGATCGACGACCCCGGTAATGGCCGGCACGACTTGAATCATCTG
>CAXBHV010001348.1:0-2547 GCA_963974855.1 uncultured Rhodopirellula sp.
TTGCGAGGCCAGAAGCTACAAAAGCTCGGCGATCGTCAATCACTTTGGCAAGAAGCCGACGCATTCGCCCGAGCGTCGCACGAATCGCTCGACCTGATGGAAACCGCTCACATCGTTGCTAACGAAGGACGGCGGTTGATCGGATGTGACCGAGTCAGCGTGGCGATCAAAAAAGGTCGCAAGTGCACGGTCAAAGCAATCAGTGGGCAGGACACGATCGAAAACCGATCCAATATTGTCACATCGCTCAACCAATTGGCCACGCGAGTCGTCGCTGCCGGTGAACCGCTATGGCATGACGGATCGACCGAAGACTTACCGCCTCAAATCGAAGAGGCTCTCGAAGATTACGTGGACCAATCGTATGGACGCAGCATCGCCGTATTGCCACTTCGCGAACCGCAACGAAAACTCGGCGCCGAAGGAGACACCGGTGCCGCCGGCGAGATTGATCGCGACAATGCTCACCGTGGCGAAGTGATCGGTGCGTTGATCATCGAGCAAATTGAGAGCAACATTCCGGCCGAAATCTTTCACGCCCGTTGCGATTTGGTTTACGAGCACGGAACACGTGCGATCGCCAACTCGATGTCGCATAGCAATTTGTTCCTGATGCCGGTATGGCGGGCGTTAGGCCGTGCTACATGGGTGTTGCGAGCGCGAACGTTACCAAAAACGATAGGCGTTGTGGCTCTCATTATCGCCGCCATCCTGGCCCTAGTTTTCATCCCAAAAGATTTCACGCTCGAAGCCGAAGGCACGTTGACTCCGGAAGTACGCCGCGAAATCTTTGCTCCGATCGATGGCGAGGTCATCGAAGTCTTAGTCGACCACAATTCGCCCGTCACGGTGGGGCAAGAGTTGGTTCGGCTTCGCAATCGTGATCTCGAAATCCAGTTAACGGACATCGAAGGCCAAATTCAAACCGCATTGGCCGAAAAAGCACGCAACCAAGGCCAGCTGACTCAACGAAAGACACTCGAGCCGGCCGAACGACGTGCCCTCGAAGGCGAAGTCAACGAGCTCGATACGAAACGTCGCGTCTTGATTGAAAAGAAAAAGTTGTTGGTTGATCGCGCTGAGCAACTCGTGATTCGCTCGCCGATTGATGGGATTGTGACTTCGTGGGACGTCGAAAAGATGTTGCGAAGCCGGCCAATTTCCACCGGACAAGTATTGTTAGAGGTCGCGGATCTCCGCCAACCGTTGTTCCTGAAGTTAGAGCTTCCGGAAAAACGCGAAGGCCACATGGATCAATACATCAAGGAAAACAAGTCCGAAGAACTGGATGTGACCTACATTTTGGCAACGGACCCCGACAAGAAGTTAGACGCGTCACTAAAGGTCGCCGACATCTCGGCTCGAGCTGAGCCGAATGAAGAACATGGTGCTGTAATCAAGATGTCGGCCTACCCCGATCAAGCTCCGCTACAAGAGTTGCATCCGCGTCCGGGAGCCAAGGTGATTGCCAAGGTTTACTGTGGACGACGATCGAGTGGATTTGTGTTCTTCCACGAAATCTACGAGTGGTGCTGTAAATTCTTCTTCTAGTTCGAGCCATGGGGCGGTGCAATCCTAGCCGCCCCATCACGATGCCCCCAATAAAATCGAGTTTGAATCTGTGAATAAAACAATGATTGCCGCACTCGCACTGGCGTTTGCGACTCCGGCGTTGGCTCAAACCACGAGCAACCCTTCGGCAAACGAAATTCGTGCCGAAAACTGCATGGTCAAGTTCATCAACAATGTGAATGTGCCTGCCGAAGTCGAAGGCAAGTTGATGGAACTGAAGTTCGATGAAGGCTCGACGGTCGCTGCGGGCGAAATCATGGCAGTCATCGACGACACGCAAGCAAAATTCGCTTTGGAACTGAAGAAGGCCGAAGAAAGAGAAGCCCTGCTTAACGCGACCAACGATGTCAATTTGAAAGACTCGAAAAACGCAAAGGACCTCGCGGTTGCTGAATTAGAGGCGTTCAAAGAACTTCGTCGCGAAGGCGCGATCCCGTTCTGGGAACTCGAAAAGAAACGCTTTGAAGCCACCCGGGCGGAGCTAAAAATTGACTTAGCGGAAATGCAGATGCAAATCGCCAAGGTTCAATTCAAAGCCAAAGAAAGCGAACGCCAGATGGCGGAATACGAAGTCAAGAAACGGCGAATCACGGCACCCTTTGCGGGCTACATCGAATCGCGAATCGCTCAACTTGGCGAATGGGTTCAACCCGGCAGCCCGATCGCAACGCTGATTCAACTGGATCAATTAAAAGTCGAAGGCGATATCGACGCACTGCGTTATCCCGGCCAAGTGGTCAAAGGGACACCGGTTCAAGTGCTGGTTTATCGCGAAGCCAACAACGAAAACCCCGTCGCCTTCGACGGACAAGTTGACTTTGTCGGTAGTGAAATCGACTTGAACAATCATTACCGCGTCGCGGTCAACATCGAGAACAAACAATTGGGCGGGCAGTGGATGGTCAAGCCCGGGATGCGAGCCGAGATCATCGTGCTGAAGTAACCCAATCGCAATTGAATCGGATTCGCTGTCGC
>CAXBHV010001349.1:0-2547 GCA_963974855.1 uncultured Rhodopirellula sp.
TTGCTGTAGACGACTCCTATAGCACCATTTCTGGACAATCGATTTCATTGACGATGCCTAATCCGATCGCAAACGACACCGATCCCGACGGCGATGCATTGAGACTCGTGCTCGTCACAGGTCCATCCAATGGTACGTTGTCAATCGATGTCAATGGAGTGATCACTTACACTCCGACCGCTGGATTTTTCGGCATCGATTCATTTACCTATCGCAGTGATGACGGCAGCATGCTGAGCGACAACATTGCAACCGTGTCGATTAATGTTCAAGCGGGTGCCGGATCGGGCGGCGGATCGGGCAGCGGTGGATCGGGGGACAGTGGCTCCGGTGACAGCGGATCTGGCGATAGCAACGGCGATACAAGCGGCGGCGGAGACACGTCCGGCAGCGACTCCGGCGACGGAGACAGTAGCGATGGCGATGCTGGATTCATGGGGCGGGTCGTCGAATATGCACATGAAACGGGGCAGCAGCCAAATGTCCCAAATGCTCGATCAACTTTTAATCGTCGATTTAGTTCAAGCGATCCAGTGGACCGAGTGGAACAACGAGGACGGAGGACGACCGGATGATTCGTCGTTCTTCGGAGTTGGCGAGATTGGTGGACTCGGTGTCGGTGCCGGCCTGGCGTCGGTCGGATACGTGTTGTGGGCGCTTCGTGGCGGTGTTCTGCTGACGACCATCTTCGGCAGCATGCCCGCTTGGCGAATGATCGATCCGTCGGCACTGCTGACGGTCTATCGTGACGCCGAGGGCGTTCGCAAATCCAAAGCCGATGTGACCACGTTCTTGGATTAAGCAATCAGGTTTCCATTGATTACGTCGCGTGATGGTTGAGCCAATCATGACGGTCGGCGCGGAAATCTTATCCGATCCGCAGCTTCGGAATTATCCGCAACGTCGACTCAACCCTCTTTCTTTTTCTGATTGTAGAAGTCGAGGGCGTAGAGGGCGAAGATAGGTACTAGACCTCGCCGCATCTCCCCCCCCAACGCACGGGGTGTAATTTCACACCGCAAGTAGGAGTCGCGACGAGGTCGTCACGTCAGTTTGCCCCGACGACGAAACGCCACGGATTGAAATCGATGAGTCGCGAATTCGACTTTTACCCTCTCGAAGA
Source organism: uncultured Rhodopirellula sp. (assembly GCA_963974855.1). Lineage (GTDB taxonomy): Bacteria > Planctomycetota > Planctomycetia > Pirellulales > Pirellulaceae > Novipirellula. The sequence goes on from CAXBHV010001349.1 coordinate 1,124, forward strand.
ACGTATCCTGCTAAGCGGGGACGGTCTCGATGGTCTCGATGGGTCGATGGAAATTGATTTCGATCTCGAGGCCGCACTGCTGAGCCAGCTATCCGAGGCCGATGGGGAAGTTGTTGGCGATGTGGTAACCGCAGCCTCGCAGCCGCTGACCCACGACCAAGATGTCATCGAGATTGCCACCGACGATGTGGCCGAACCCGAGGTTCTGGATCCCGCAAAACCGATCGAAGTCGTCTTCGTCGATGCGGGTGTGGAAGATGCCGAGACGTTGATCGAGGGACTGCGGTCCGGTGCAGATGGGCCAACCCAGTGGTTGATCGTGCGTTTGCAGGCCGAGCAGGACGGAATCCTGCAAATCACCGAGACGCTTCGCAATTTGACCAGCGTTGATGCGATTCATTTGCTCAGTCACGGTGACGGCCGGGGCATCCAGCTTGGCAATTCACGTTTGGATCTCGATGCGGCACCCAATTACGCCGGCGAGATCGCGTCGTGGGGCCACGCACTCGATAGCGGCGCCGACTTGTTGATCTACGGTTGCGATCTGGCGTCGACTGAATCGGGACGTGATCTGATCGATATCCTGGCCGTCGTCTGCGATTGTGACGTCGCGGCAAGCGATGATGTGACCGGGCATGCCTCGCGTGGCGGCGACTGGGATCTCGAGTACACGGTGGGCGACGTCGATATCGCCCATGTGATCGCATCGCGAGAATGGTTCGGGATGCTGTCCACCGAGGTGGCGGAGTCGGGTTCTCCCTCCCAATCCGACTCCGCCGGCATCGCATTGGCATTTGAAGAAAATGTCGGTCAGAGCGATGACACCGTCGACTTCCTGTCGCGTGGTAACGGTTACACCGTTTTCTTGACCGACGGAGACGCGGTCCTGAATCTCAACGGGTCGGTGTTCACGATCGACATCGTGTCAACCCAGTCGCCAGTAGCCGTCGCAGGCGTCGATGAATTGACGGGCCGCAGCAACTATTTGGTCGGTGCCCAGCAGAATTGGATCCGCGATGTCGCGAACTTTGCCGCGGTCCAGTACGACGACATCTACGATGGAATCGACGTCCGTTACTATGGTCACGGCCAACAATTAGAGTACGACTTTATTGTCGCGGCGGGATCCGATACCGATCAAATCTCGTTGAACATGCTGGGCGCTGATTCGGTTTCCATCAGTGACAGCGGGGAATTGGTGATGGTGTTGGCGGGCAACGAGCAAACGATTCGCTTCCGTGCTCCCTACAGCTATCAACTATCCAGCAGCGGCGTTCGTGAAGTCGTGGAAAGTCGGTATCAGATTCGCGATGATGGCAGCATCGGTTTTGAATTGGGGGATTACGATCATTCGCGTGAATTGGTGATCGACCCGATCATGGACTACGGCAGCTACCTAGGCGGTCTGAGTGGCGAATCGGCCA
>CAXBHV010001350.1:0-2545 GCA_963974855.1 uncultured Rhodopirellula sp.
TGAAAATTTGCGTGCCCGAGTTTCGCCATCGACCGAAGTCGTTTCCGGTGACGTGCTGCGTATCGAAACCTTGGGCGACGCATTGCGGGAAATTCATACCGCCTATTACCTGATTCACTCGATGGGCACCAGCGACGGGTTCGAGCAAGACGATCGAGACGCGGCTGCCAATTTTGCCAAGGCCGCTCGTGACGCGAGAGTCAAACGGATTATCTATCTAGGCGGTCTTGGCGAGGATGATGACGAGCTGTCCAGCCATTTGCGCAGCCGTCATGAGGTCGGTCGGGTTCTAAAAGAATCCGGCGCCCAGGTCGTTGAATTTCGTGCCTCGATCATTATCGGATCGGGAAGTTTGTCATTCGAATTAGTGCGTGCTTTAGTACGCAAGTTGCCGATCATGTTGTGGCCCAAGTGGGTATCGACCGAAGCGTCTCCGATCGCAGTGCGTGACGTGCTGAGCTATCTGATGGAAACCTTGGACAAGCCGCTTGGGGAAAGCCAGATTTACCAAATCGGCGGCCCCGAGACGGTGTCGTACGGTGGGATCATGGACGAGTATGCACGTCAACGCGGTTTAAAACGCATCAAGATCCGTGTCCCTTTTTTGTCGCCTCGCATCAGCAGTCTTTGGCTAGGCTTGGTAACGCCAGTGTATGCGAGAATTGGTCGCAAACTCGTCGAGGGATTAAGAAATCCGACGATCGTGACCGATGATACGGCGCTTCGCGATTTCTCGGTGCGGCCGTGTGGCATCCGAGACGCCATCGCTCGCGCGATCCAACGTGAGGACGAAGAGATGGTGGAAACTCGCTGGTCCGATGCACTCTCATCCTCCGGACGGCCCGCAAAATGGGGCGGCGAAGCGTTTGGAAGCCGGCTCGTCGACTCGCGCACAATCGACGTTGATGTACCTCCGGAGTGTGCATTCGCGCCGATTCAGCGGATTGGCGGGGATCAAGGTTGGTACTACGGCGGTTTCCTGTGGAAGATCCGCGGATTCATGGATATGTTGGTCGGCGGCGTGGGATTCCGGCGTGGTCGTCGACACGCCAGCGACGTTCATGTCGGAGACGCAATCGATTTTTGGCGAGTCGAATTGATCGAGCCGGACCGCCGATTGCGACTTGCTGCGGAAATGAAACTTCCTGGTCGAGGCTGGCTCGATTACGAAGTCTGTCCTGGGGCGAATGGCGGATCGACGATCCGGCAAACCGCCGAATTTGATCCTGCGGGCTTATTTGGACTGTTCTACTGGTACTCCGTTTGGCCGCTGCATCAATTTGTCTTTGCTGGGATGCTAAACGGGGTCGCCAAGCGTGCCCAAGCTTATTGCAAAGAGCAACGTGCCAATTCGTCGGATTGACGATTGGCAACCCAACGGAAACACAGCGACGCGACTAATCCGATCAAGGCAAACAGTGCCACGACAGCAAACAGATGTTGGTGCCCGAGTGCACCAGGTGAGTCGTCGAGCAGTTTTCCCATCAGCGGCCCCATAAAAACGTCCGGCGTGTAACCTATCGCCGAGACGACACCGACCGCAGTACCGGTGTAATGAAACGGGACGTAGCCTTCTTGCATGATCGCAAAATAGAGCCCGCGAAGTGCAAACACCGCAGCGCTGGTGGCAATGATCGTGCTGAAAAACGCAAAGGTCATCCCGGGCTTGAAAACGCCAGTTGCAATCGCCCCGGCACCGACCGCCATCACCAGGAAACTGACTGCCGTGATCCACGAGATGCGGCTGCGATCGGCGACAATTCCAGCGACGATCGCCGCAACGGGTCGCACCCACATCGACACGGTGCTGGTGTGAGCCGCGGTGACCTCGTCGTATCCGAGAACTTCTTTGGCGTATAACGATAGATCATCGAGTCCTTTGTAGCCAACGTAGGCGCATACGATAATCACCGCTTGCAACGCCACCGCTGGCATTTTCAAAACTGCCATCGCTCCCGAGAACGTGATTCTGGGTTCGACTTCCGCAGACGGGCTCTCGCCGGCACGTAACGCATACCACACCAAGACAGCAGAGGCACACGTAAACCCAGCGAAGACGAGAATCACGAGTTGAAAGGCGTGCGTACGCTCGGCCAACGTCGCGGAAGCCAAGTCGCCGCGCAACAGAAATGAGTAGATCAAAACCGCAATCGTGCCGGAAGCTGCCGCAACGAGTCCGCGTCCTCCGCCCAACGGCGTCGATAACAATGCGATCATCATCAGTTTGCGTGCCGCAAACGCATCCGCCAACGGTCCGCCGGGGAAGTAGGCCAACATCGCGACCACGCCGTAAGCTGCGAACGCCAGACCGAGCTCGAGATTGCTGATCCCAAACACTTCCAGCAGCGTGGGACGAAACACACGAGCAATCACAAACGGCAAGAAAAAAATTGCTTCACCGGCAATCACCAACGCGAGCATCGCGACCGAGAACGGCGGTCGGCTCGGCGGTGATTCGGAAGTCGTCATGCGCGTGTACCTAAAGCAGGTAAGCAGGAATCATTGGGAGAAATCCCGTTAGCCGTTTGGGCCAACGCTGTGAAGC
>CAXBHV010001351.1:0-2543 GCA_963974855.1 uncultured Rhodopirellula sp.
GACATTTCGATTGGTTAAACGGCACGGCAAGCGGTCGGGATAGGCCGGAGGCCGACACACTGACTGCAGAGTGTGTCGCCCGCTGGGCTATGTTTCCCCACCTCCGCTAGCCGGTGACTCACGCCACCGGCAGAGGGCGTGTCGGCCTCCGGCCTGTAATCATTGTTACTAAATCAGCAGTCACTAACAGCAGTCACTAAGTCAGGTGAGGGGGCGACCGCGCAACATTGCGTGTAAGTGGCCTCGACTTGCTCGGTCGGCCCTCACCCGAGCATCGCTGAAGGCTCTGCTCGACCTCTCCCAAACTGCGTTTGGGAGAGGTGACAGAAAAACTGCGTGCACCGACAACCCGCCTGGTCTACTTAAAGCGTATGGATCGCTCGTCCAGCGACGGCCAATGCGGCTTCGTGGACGATTTCAGACATCGTTGGATGCGCGTGGCAGGTGCGAGCGATATCTTCGCTGCTTGCTCCGAACTCCATCGCGGTGGCTGCTTCGGCAATCATGTCGCCAGCACGGGCACCGATGATGTGCACGCCGAGGACGCGGTCGGTTGCCGCGTCGGCCAGAATCTTAACGCGGCCTTCGGGTTCGCCCAGCGTGCGAGCGCGTCCGTTCGCGCCAAACGGGCAAACGCCCTTCTTGTACTCGATGCCTGCTTCCTTCAACTGCTCTTCGGTTTGTCCCACCATCGCGATCTCAGGATGGGTATATACGATCGCCGGAATCACGTCGTAATTGATGTGACTCTTGATGCCGACCATGCGCTCGACGCACACGATCGCTTCTTCCATTGCCTTGTGCGCAAGCATCGCGCCGCCGATACAATCGCCGATCGCATAGACGCCTTCGAGTGACGTTTGGAATTCCTCGTTGACGCTGATGAAGCCACGCTTGTCGGTTTCCAATCCGATCGATTCGAGTCCGATGTTATCGGTTGCTGGGGTGCGGCCGGTCGACAATAAGACGCGGTCGGCACGCAACGCTTCGCCGTCTTTGATTTGCACCACACACTCGTCGCCGTCTCGTTTGGCGGAATCGACAAACGTGCTGGTACGAATGTCTAGCCCTTGCTTCTTGAACGTACGATGAGCAAGTTGAGCGATCTCGCCATCGATACCAGGCATGATACGATCGAGGGCTTCCAATACGATCACTTCGCTGCCCAATCGGTTCCACACGGCACTCATTTCCAAACCGATGTAACCGCCACCGATCACGATCAATCGCTTGGGAACGTCGGGGAACGACAGTGCCGTGGTGCTGTTTCCGATCCGATCGCCGTCTTCCTCGATGAAGCTCAGTCGAGCGGGGCGACTGCCGGCACAGATCAGGACTTGGTCGGCTTGCACCAATACCGGTTCGTCACCGTCGACTTGAATCGTTTCGTGGTCGGTGAATTTGCCGCGGCCGCGATAGGGAGTGACACCTTTATTTTTGAACAGCATGTCGATGCCGCCGGTCAGCGTGTCGACAATCTTTTTCTTACGAGCCATCATGGCGTCGAGGTCGAATTCCAATCCGCCGACTTTGATCCCGTGGTCGCTGAATTTAAGTTTGGCATCCTCGTACAAGTGGCTCGACTCGAGCAGGGCTTTGCTGGGAATACAGCCGACCCGTACACACGTCCCTCCAAATTGGGCGTTCTCGTCGATACAGGCAACATCGATTCCAAGTTGTGCGGCACGGATTGCGGCGACGTATCCTGCAGGACCACCACCGAGCACCACTAATTCATGTCGAACTGTTTTCATGTTTCTGTTTGCAGGCAAAGGTTGAAGTGAAATTGGAGGGAATTTTGTTCGAGGACGGATGTTCCCAAGGCCTACAGTTTGGCAAACAACACGCTAGTTCGGCTACCGGGCTAAGATATGGATATTGGCCAGTTGATTCGTTTGAATTTTCGAGCGAGTGACGATTATGTAGCGGGCTTGCCGAACGAGGCTGATACGACACAATTGGCAACTACCGTCCCCACCCATCTCCTGTTCTGCTCAGCCGAGCCTCACCTTGCCCAAACAAAAACTACGTGTGATCGCTGGGCCCGCCTTTGCATGCCTGCTGTTTCTGTTTGCGGTCAAATTGCTTTGGCGTGAAGCACATGAGGTAACTTGGGACGACTTTAAGGCTGGATTTACGGGCGTTCCGACGATTTATCTCGGAATCGCGGCCTTTCTGATCGCGCTGAACTACGGTTTGCTGATCGCCTACGATTTGTTGGCGCTGCGTTATATCTGTCGATCGCTGCCGCTGCGCCGTGTCGCGTTGGTCTCGTTTATGGGATTCACACTTGGCAACAACCTCGGCACATTTATGGCCGGCGCTCCGATTCGGTACCGATTCTATTCCCGATGGGGGTTAACGGCACGTCAAATCGTTGTCTTGATCTCGATTTGCGGTTTGACGTTTTGGAGCGGATTGTGGTTTTTAGGAGGAATCGTCCTGGTCTCGGTGCCGATTGAATTGCCGGCCTCGGTCGAGTTGCCGTTTGGCACGCGGACGCTTGGCGTCATATTGCTCTGCCTTGCGTTTGGCTACGCACT
>CAXBHV010001352.1:0-2542 GCA_963974855.1 uncultured Rhodopirellula sp.
CGATTTGCCTCGTAACCGACTCGGGCTGGCTCGTTGGTTGACATCACCCGATCACCCGCTAACCGCCCGCGTCGCCGTCAATCGATATTGGCAGTTGATGTTCGGTCAGGGGCTGGTGCGAACGCCCGAAGACTTTGGCAACCAAGGCGAGATTCCGACCCATCCCGAGCTTTTGAATTGGCTCTCGCGTGACTTCATCGCTTCGGGTTGGGATGTTCGCTCGTTACTTCGCAGAATCGCGATGTCGGCGACCTACCGTCAAAGTTCGGTGGTGTCCCCAGAACAACGCGAAAAAGATCCGACAAATCTTTACTACGCTCGAGGCACCGGCATGCGTTTGTCGGCCGAGATGATTCGAGACAACATTTTGGCGACGAGTGGATTGCTAACGAAGGATGTCGGTGGTGAACCAGTTAAACCTTATGACTTGGCTCTCGCCTACACACCCTTGGATGTCGACGAGGGCAACAAACTGTATCGCCGTAGTCTCTATACTTTCTGGAAACGTGCGTCACCTGCACCGGTCATGATGACACTGAACGCGCCCAGCCGCGAAGTGTGCCGGATGAAGCGAGAAATCACCGACACGCCTTTGCAAGCTCTCGTGTTGCTCAACGGTCCTCAGTTTATCGAAGCTTCGCGAGTGCTGGCGGCCGAGTTGCTTGACCAGTACGGCGAAAACGCCGCCGAACTGGCTCGCGACGCGTTTCTTCGTTTGACGTCGCGTGAGCCTTCCGTAGAAGAGTCCGAGATTCTGGTCGAGATGTACCAGAATCAGTTGGACGAATTCACCAACCATCCCGAACACGCACTCGAATTTCTGAAGATCGGCCAAGCTTCTGTCTCGCCGAATACGGCTCCAGCCCCATTAGCAGCAGTAACGGTCTTGGTCAATTCCATTATGAACTTGGACGAAAGTGTGAGGCACCAATGAGTCAATCGAAAACCACCCCAGGCACCGGCACACCCCTCTGTACCGGCAACGACTTGAACCCCTATTCACGTCGACAATGGCTCAGCCAGTTTGGCTACGGTGTTGGCTCGATGGCGTTGGCCACGTTGATGCAACAAGACGCCGCGAGAGCGGAATCGGCGTCCGCGATTCGTTCCGGTTTGCACCATGCTGCCAAGGCCAAGCGAATAATATTCCTGTTCCAATCAGGCGCGCCGTCTCAGATGGACTTGTTCGATTACAAGCCAGTTCTGAACGACCGTGATGGCGAAGAACTGCCTACGTCGATTCGGATGGGGCAACGCTTGACGGGCATGAGCGCTCATCAAGCAAGTCTGCCAATCGTCGGGTCGCCGTTCAAGTTTTCTCAGCATGGTGAAAGTGGCGCATGGATGAGTGACCTGCTGCCCCACACAGCGAAGATTGCCGACGAATTGTGTTTCATTAAATCGATGAACACCGAGGCGATCAATCACGGTCCCGGTGTCACAATGATGCAATCCGGATCACAGTTCCCAGGTCGCCCCAGCATGGGAGCGTGGTCGTGGTACGGTCTAGGCAGCGAGAACGAAGATTTACCCGCGTTCGTCGTGATGGTCTCGAAAGATCGTGGCGGCCAACCGCTGTTTGCCCGACTTTGGGGCAGCGGTTTTCTGCCAGGCAAGTATGACGGCGTGGAACTGAGATCCGACAAGAATGCGGTGCTGTACTTGAACTCGCCCGCCGGCATCTCGTCATCGAGTCGCCGCAGTGCGCTCGACGGACTCGCGAAGTTGCACCAGCTGCAATTCGAGTCGACGGGCGATCCGGCAATCGAAAACCGCATCGCCCAGTACGAGATGGCTTTTCGGATGCAAACGTCGATCCCCGAAGTGACCGACATTTCCAACGAAAGCGAAGAAACACTGTCACTGTACGGCGACGACGTAAAGACGCCCGGCACCTTCGCGGCGAACTGTTTACGCGCCCGGCGAATGGCCCAGAGTGGCGTGCGTTTCATTCAACTCTATCAACCCGGCTGGGATCATCACGGCAATCTTCCAAACTCCATTCGCCATAAGTGCAAACAAACCGATCAACCAACCGCGGGGCTCATCCAAGACTTGAAGAATCATGGCATGCTTGACGACACATTGGTCATCTGGGGAGGCGAATTTGGTCGTACCAGCTATTGCCAAGGCAAGATCACGCCCGGCAATTTCGGTCGCGACCACCATCCCCGTTGCTTCACGATGTGGATGGCCGGTGGCGGTGTGAAAGCAGGCTACACCCACGGCGAGACCGATGACTTCAGTTACAACCTCGTCTCGGACGGCGTTCACATTCACGACTTTCACGCCACGATTCTGCATCTGATGGGAATTGACCACGAACGTTTAACGTATCGGTACCAAGGACGTGACTTTCGTTTGACCGACGTCCACGGGCACGTCGTCAAAGAACTGATCATGTAGCGGAAGTCGTCAAGACTTTCGTTTTCTGGGATGAGCGAAACTCTTGACGAGCTGTTGTTTTACTCGAATTGCAACTCGCATTGGTGAGCCGTGGGCCGTAAGGCACCGGGTAATGCGTGGGACCCGGCCGCTCACG
>CAXBHV010001353.1:0-2541 GCA_963974855.1 uncultured Rhodopirellula sp.
TGGGGTCCGTTGTGCTTACACGGATGCTGTAGCTGGCTTTGGTATCCATATCAAACACGGCAGCGGTTTTCAGTTGGTTACCGCTGATGGTGAAAGATGCGTTGTCGGTGCTGCCCGCGCCGGTGACCAACGCGTAGGTGTGGGATTGGTTGATGTCAGGATCGTTCGTCGTAAACGCCCCCACGGTTGTGCCAATCGGCTGTCCTTCGCCTACCGAGGTGACGGACAACGACAAATCAATCGGTGCTTGGTTGGCCGGCAGGGCGGGAATATTCGGTGTCGACAACCCCACCACGCGTCGCAGCAGATCGCTGGCATCAAGGGGACTCAGTCCGTCCACGCCGGTGACATCGCCAAGCAACACAGGATCAATCGTGGGATACAAGCGAGTGGTTGCCGACGCGCTGGTCGGTTCCGAGAACACAAATCCGGAATCGAGTCCTACGCCTACACGTGCGATCAAGCGAGCGTCTTCGGCGTCATAACGTTGGTTACGATTAACATCGCCCACAAACGCCACGACTTGCACGGCGTCATCGGCCGTTGCACTGAGCGCACCTGCGTTGACGTCCAATGATGTGATGCGAATCGCTTGCGATTCGCCGTAGGGTGCGTCGTCAGGAACCGTTGCAATAATATCGACGAGGCTCGTTTGTCCCGCAGCCAACGGGGCGATCGAGAAAAACGAAATCGTGGCCGTTCCAGGCACGGTCAAATTGGATTCGACTTGGCTTCCTGCCGGCGCGTCGACTCCGAGTTGCACATCGCTGATGTCCAATAGTGCCGGATCATACTGGATCGTTAACGTGACCGAGGTGACTCCTTCCGAATTGCTAATTTGGATGGGAAGCCCAGCGGGCAACGCCACACCGCTTCCGCCCGCAGGAACTTGAATGCTCTGAGTCGGCCCCCGCACAATATCTGGCAATCCCACGGTCAAAGGATTGCCTGCCGCTACTGTAAATGTATTTGTGTAATCCCCTCCGGCGGTCCCGTTGTTGTCACCGTCAAGCAATTCGCCGTCGGCCAGATCGGTGAACGCATCCGCAGCACTTCGCAGCGTTACCGAATAAGTGTCCGGAGCCAATGCGCCGCCGCTGGCAATAAAAGTAACGGTGGTGTCTTTGACGAATAACGATCCGCGGACGTTGCCGTTCGTTGCCCCCGATAACGTGACGTCGGCCGCGCCAGCAGCTTGCCCCTGTGTGTCATACAGGTTCAGGTTCAACGTACTGACTTCTTCGCTCAATTCAGCCGTGAAACCGCTGGCCGTCGGGGTAAAGGATGTGATCGTCGCCGCCAATACGCGTCGATTTTCAAGCGATTGCAAGCTCAGACGTCGGGCATTTGCTGCTCCACGACGCTTTTTCTGTAATGGACGAACCGATTTAAAGAACCTGCGCATAGCGTAAAACCTATTTCTGCTAAAGCTGTCCCACCAAAATTGGGGACCCGCTTCTAAATGGGGGAAGGGGAGGGACTAAAACGACTACATGGCATCCCGGGCAAACCGGGTGTCCTAGGGGCGTGGAGCCGCCTGTAGATCGAAATTTACGAGCATCCTTGTTTCGGGGGGCGTTAAACGCCGTTCACTGTCGCCTTCGCTTTGCGTGTTAGTTGGTAACGGTGGTGAAAGATGTTCGGGTCGGGCCATTGTAGAACCCGGACTTAGAGAGTCACTAGCGCGAGGAAGTTCCGGCAAATGAAATTATTTATTTGCAGGTTGGGTTGTACCGTCAAACGCCATTGAGAACAGGTTGTTGCGTACGAAAGTCGAAGCAACTTTTTTATTCCACTCTGGAAATATGACACTTGGGAACCAGAATTGTGAAACCTCTTTTGGCTTTGCGAGTCTAACGAACATGAAACGAAAAAAATCACGTCGGCTGGGGCTTGAAAGTCTCGAATTACGTCGTCTTCTTGCCGCAGTGGACATCCCGGATGATTTGACTGGTGCCGCAGCGGCGATTGTCTCAGTTCCCGTCAATGTGGATGACGCCGCAGGCATCCGCGGCGCCGAAATCCGACTCAGCTACAACACCAATCTGCTGGATCTGACTGCGGATGCAATTACGGCAGGATCCGTGTTTACCGGCACCCAGGACACGCAGGTCACCGCAAATGTGGATGATGCAGCCGGAACAGTGGTCATTTTTGTGTCGGTGTCCGCTGGTCTCTCATCGACCAGTGGCAGCTTGGTCGAATTATCATTCTCCATCTCCAACAATGCAGTTGCTGGCAATACCGCCGTCTTTGACCTCACCCAGGTGGTATTCAACGAAGGCCAAATCCCGGTCAATCCGGCTCCGATCGCCGGCGCCGACGCCACTGACGGACTTTTGACCGTAACGGCAGATAATAACAATGGAGACCAGCGGATTACGGGATTCGTGTATGCCGACACCAATGTCAACAATCTCCCCGAAACTGTCGAAGGTATCCCAGGAGTCGTGATCACGTTGACCAATGTGGCCACCGGAGCCACAACTCAGGCGACGACGGACGCCACTGGAAAATACGAATTTACGCAACTCGCGTTTG
>CAXBHV010001354.1:0-2540 GCA_963974855.1 uncultured Rhodopirellula sp.
TGAACTGAAGTCGTTAAAGGAGCTTTGCTCAGACCATGAGGCCCAATTGTTCAATTACATGCGTATCTCTCGAAAACGCGTTGGCTACTTGGTTAATTACGGTTGTCGTGACGGGTTGCAGTGGAAAAGGTTTATCTTGGACGATCTTCACCAAAACTGATCTTTGAGAACACTAATTGACGCTGATCGACACTAATCGAAATAAGTGAGCCCCGGCTTAAGACAGAGTCATAATTTTCCTGGACACCACGATGGTGAGCCATTTAAAACACTTGTGAATTTTAGTGGAACCTGCTGGGCCTGATCGTGCATCGTGTTAATACCTCCAGCGTTTCAGGTAGCTAATCAGGTTTCGCATTTGCTCGACATTCATCACTCGTTGCATTCCTTCGGGCATCAGCGAAACGCTCGAGGCGCGGAAGATTTCGATTTCATCTCGTTCGAAACGCCGCGTCGTACCGCCCGGCAGCGTCAGCGTGACTGCGTCGCTCGATTCACCAGCGAGCAATCCGCTGACCGCTTCGCCATCGACCGTTAGGATGCTGTAGCTTGCATAGGAAGCATCAATGGCGGAGCTCGGATCTAAGATCGCGGCCAGCAGCGATTCGGGCGTTTTGGTGCGACTGTCGCTGATGTCGGGACCAACGACATGGCCGACATCATCGATGCGGTGACAATTTGCACAATGTTGGGCAAACAACAGCTTGCCTTGCACGACATCCGCCGTTTCGATTTGTTTGGCTGCGGGTTCATATTCACGCATCACCTTCAGCACATCGCCTGCCGGTGCAAACGTTTCACGCCCTAGCTTGGCAAGTTTCGCGTCGGAATGCCGGCGGAACCAATCCATCGACGAGGGATCGACGAAGGTGCGTGGCAGGTTGCCTTGCCCAATTTCGTTCAGTAACCAAGTCGCGGTTTGGGTGCTGCTGCGGACCGCAGTGACTACGGCGACGCGGTCGGTTGGCGAAATCGAATCGGCGTGCTCGAGGACGTGTTGCTTGGTCCACTCGGCGTCTCGCTGCATCAACGCTCGATACGCTGCAGCACGAAGGTTCGGGTCGACGATGGGGTCGACAAGATCCCGCAATTGCTCAGGAAACGCCGCTTGATTCCGACACCACTCGATAGCATCCAATCGAGTTCCGGCGGCATGTTTGTCGTTGACCGTGATCGAGGCCGCTAATGTGTCCAGAGCAGCAATTTGATCCGAAGATTCTTTTGGCAATGCTTTGAGTGATGCCTTTTTGCCGCCTCCTTTGCTCCAGGCCGCAGCCATGTTCATCGCCAAGGCTTGCGTTGCTTGATCGGCTTTGTCGCCGCCGGCGGGCATCGCGTTGCCCAACCAATTCGCCAAGACTTCGGTAGCTCGCTGAGGGTCTTTGGCGGCCACACGTCGCATCCAGCCCTCGTAGATCGACGTCGGAATTGTGGACATCTCAGGTTGAGACTTGGGCAGGGTGTCTAACATCTTGCTGGCGAACTCGTAAGGAATCGCCGTCAGCAATTTGGAGATCCAAGGGGCATCGCGTTCGTTCATAGTGAGGTGAAACAGTCGCCCCATCAGCTCATCATTGATCTCCGCTGGATTCGCAGACACAACGAGTTGTTCGAGGGCCGCTTGACGGACGATCAATGCAGCGTCATCCAGTGCTGACATCAAAATGGGCATCGCGGCAACCGGATTGCCGTCCAAAAGGTTGCGTTGACGCAATTTGACCGCAATCGCCCGCACGCGTTCATCCTTGTCCTGCAAAAGCGAAGCGTGTTGTGACGAGGTCAGCAAACCCCAGCGGTTCAACAACAGGGCAATTCGCGACTTCGATTCTCCCGCTACGTGCGAATCGACCAATTGACGACCAAGGGATTCGATCACGCTTGCTGGCGGTTGCACATCAGCCGAATAGTGAGCGTGCAAATACTGCGACGCAAGCATCCTGCTCAAAAGGTCGTCCGAAACGATCGCCGCGATGGCACCCGCATTATCTCGAACCGCTACCGAGCGGATCTGTTTGTCCGGAACATGCACCTGCCAAATCCGGCCCAGCGTATTGCCGTCCCAGGTATCAGGGCGATCTTTCAATTCGACGGGTGCCCATTGTGGATGCTCAATCACAGCTCGGGCCATATCGATGACCAGCACGCCACCATCCACATCGGGAACAAGATCGACAGCGCGAAACCAATCATCCGAACTGGCTAACCACTCGGCGTCGTTAGCTTCACGCTCGCTGTGCCAACTGCCGTTGTCCCATCGCAAACGTTGACGCTGGACCAACGAACCCGTCGGTTCACAAACCAACAACCATTCGGATTTGTTATCGATCGCCCAACCAGGTGCAGTCACACCACACGCGGCACTAAACTGCCCCGCGTGTAAATTGCTAGTTGTCCAAGCGTTGCTGATCGGGTGAACTTCGGATTCGAAACCGGATTTACCGACATCGGTGGTCGCGTCGCCTGGAGTTAAAAATGGATCTCGGTCGACCACATCGATGGAAAGCACCGACTCGATCGCGGGATTGCGATTGCTGCAACCA
>CAXBHV010001355.1:0-2539 GCA_963974855.1 uncultured Rhodopirellula sp.
GCCGAACCGGAACAAATGACTGGGCCAGCCCAGGTCGGCTGACCGATAGATATTACACCGTAACTTGTTCGCTTTGGAAGGTTACCGGCACACCTTGGAGGGATGAGTGGTGATGACGAAGTTTCGACGAGTAGAAGCCAGCGACTTAATTCTTGTTGCAATTTCTTCGTTCGTACTTGCATTTCACTCGATGCCGGTCGGTGCGAAAACCGAAACGGTCGCCAAGCTTACGACACCCTCCGTGCCAAATCCGATCTCGGCCGACGACGCAGTCGCTCGCTGGCAAGCGGAAGTCTCACAGTTCTATTCCGCTCAAATGCAAGCAAAAGCGGAGAAAGAATCTGGCAATATGACCGATGCTAGCTTGGTGAAGCAAATCTCGTTCGTGACGGCGACACCATCTCCATCGCTGGCAAGCTTGACGCCACCGAGCAAAAAAGAAGCGTCATTGCCCACCACGGATACCGCTCTGAAGCCTGAATCGCCGCAGCAGGCGACGGTTCACGGGTTTCACATGCAATCGACCGGATTTTCTATCTTGATCGCGGCGGTCGCATCGATCTGTTTTGCCGCTTGGTGCGTGGCATTTCCAATTCGCCAAGCCTCGCCCGTATTCTGGGCGAGGCGATGGAGTGGGGAAAAAAGTTTTGATGCAAGCCAATCGTTCTCAATGAACGTGGATGCGAGCTGGTTTACCGTCGACCAACCAATCACCGTGCGGGCAAGACAGCTATGCTTTGCCGTGCTGGTCGTGACCGCAATGATCGTTTGTGTGTGGTAGGCCGTTGGTCTTTAAACCAAGCCGGTCAGTCCGCCGTCGCCACAGTAGTCTGGGTTACCAAAACTTTCGACGGGATGCCCCATCGCTTCGGCAAAACTCAGCAGCAATCGATTGTGGGGGACGCGATCAAACTTCAATGCCCGTCCGGTATCGAAGCCAAGTCCGCCGCCGACCATCACAAACGGGATATTGTCATTGGTCCACACGATGGTGGTGTTGTCTAGAAGCGATCCACTACCATCAGGCTCCGGCGTTTCTGACAAGCGTTTTGCCAGGAAAGCCACCTGCTCGCAGTACCACGTATTGATCTTGATCAGTTTTTCGTAAGCGTCTTCGTTCTTGTCGGGTTCATGCGACAAGCCGTGGTGTCCTTCGTCAATTCCCAGCCACCGCATTCTCGGATTCCCGACGCTGTTGGAAATCTGATAGGTTGCCACACGAGCAAAGTCGGCTGCAAAGCTGTTAACCAGCAGCTCGATTTGCATTTTTGCAATCTGTGGCATGTTGTCGTTTTCGCTTTCGACATTGGCAGGCATGTCAGGAATCGCATGTCCAACGTCGGCATTCTTTTTCGATTGCTCGAGTTCGGTTTGCAGCTCTTTTTCGACCGAGCGGACCATCGCAACATGCTCTTCGAGAATGCGACGATCCTCGCTACTGATCATCTTTTCGACACGACGAAAATCTTCACTCAAATCGTCGAGCACGCTGGCCAACAGTTCGCGATTCTTACTTTGCCCATACAATTTGTCGAACATCTGATAGGGATCACTGATCGGTGCAACAGGCTGGTTGGGCCCGGCGTAAGACATACGCGTCCAGGTGTCGGCACGATCGGGCACCATCACGCCGAATTCAAGCGAGCCAAAGCGAGTTTGCTTTTCAGGAACCGCTTGCATTTGGTTTTTCAGGTATTGGTCAATCGAAATGCCTTGGGACCAACCCGCCGGCGTATCCGAACCACCTTGGATGTCACCCGGGAACAGTTCGACGCCGGTCAACAGGCAACCGATCCCGCGCATGTGGCCGTCACCGTCACCTTGGATTTTGTTGCACACGCCATGCAGCGTCATCATTTGATCCTTGAATCCGGCTAGCGGTTCGAGGATTCGTTTGATGTCAAAATCGCGTCCTACCTTTTCAGGCCAGAAGTGAGCGGGGATCACTCCATTGGGGCTGAATAGAAAAACAATGCGTTGTTTGCGAGCCGAGGTCGAGGCGGCCCAACCAAGGCTTGGCAGACTAAACAAAAAGTTGGCCGCAGCGGCACTAACGCCTAGCTTGGTCAGAAAATCGCGGCGAGATAGAGGTTGGTTCATCATGATTCTACTCAGGTTTCTTGGTTGCTCGTAACAGGTTCCGTTGCCGCAGTCGCAGCAATCCACACAATCAAGTCTCGGACTTTAAAGCCGCTGTTTCGGAATCGCTCGGTCAGTTCCGATAGTTTGTCGGGGCCGTAAGCTCCAACCGGTTGTTTAACAAAATATTCAAATGCAGCTTCCACGAACGCGCGGTGAGCGTCCTCGCTTTTGACAAGGTAATCGGCCAATTCGTGAGCGTCTTTGAATTGGACCTTGTTGCCTTGGCGGTCTTCGTAGCTGCCGCTGGCATCGATCGGACTTCCGTTCTCTTTCTCGCGGAAACGGCCGATCGCGTCAAAGCCTTCGAGTGCAAACCCCAAACCATTGATCTTTTCGTGACAAACTTGGCAATTGACTTCGTTGGTTTGCAACTCGACTCGCTGGCGTGTCGTTAATT
>CAXBHV010001356.1:0-2533 GCA_963974855.1 uncultured Rhodopirellula sp.
GAATATCGGCTAGCGATTTGATCTTCGCCAACGAGTCCAGTCCCGCGTCCGCGATGTTGGTGTTACGCAAATCGATCGCTCGCAGCTTTTTAAGCGACGTCAAACTTTCAAGTCCTGCGTCGGTCACTCCGGTACGACGCAGAAACAACGCCTCGAGGTTGGCGAGCTTGCCAACGGATTGCAGCGTGGTGTCGCTGATCGCCGAATCGGTTAGCGTCAATCGCTTGAGCTTGCTGAGTGACTCGATTGCCGACATTCCTTCATCGTCAACGCCGGGACCGTTGAAAGTGGCCACTTCGACGTTGGGAAGGCCTTTCAGATGCTTTAGCGATTCAGCGATACTGATGTCGCTTGAAACCGAAAGCTCGACCACGTTACCCGCATTGTTTTTCTCGAGCACAAACCCGGCCTCGTTCAACGCCGCGACGTCGTCGGCATTGTCAGCGACCACAGGGGCCGCTTTGGGCTGTGCAACCGACGCCGAATCGCCTGGCTTTGCAGCCTGATTCACTCCATCCGAATCCGACCGAGAGCACCCGCTAAGCACTGAAAACGCCAGCGCCATGCTGAGCGTCCCCGCAACGATTGGACGAAAACGACGGTCGAAGGAGTGTTTTTGGGTCATGGAAGCTGCTTGGGCTGAGGGATGAACGGGTGGGGTCGTTATTTTATCTAAATGGCGAGATGTCGAAAGGGAGCCGGATTGTCCAGGAACCAGCGGACAACCGGCGACCACGCCGAGCGATGTGTCCTGTGACAAAAAACGTTATATTCGTTCTTTTTTGTTCGAGAAAATACTAAAGCGTGAGACTCTTTGTGGCAATCATATCGAGTCGGCTTAAAATGCTACAATGCAGATCGTTGCCGCCTCGATACTCCCTTGCTATGGTATTTGGGCGGTTTCAACCCCCATTCACTCAACCTACCCAATCCTGTAATACCCTCCCAAGGACCTTTGATGAGTAAGAAAACAACACGTCGAAATTTCATTGGCCAAAGTGCCGCATTTACTGCGGGCGTTGGTTTCTGGTCGGGCACTTCGCTAATTAGCCACGGCAAGGACTCGGCACTGCAAGGACTTTCGGCGGCCTGTATCGGCGTCGGCGGCAAAGGCGGCAGCGACACCAGCCACATCGGCGAACAAGGCGTTAACATCGTCGGTCTGTGCGATGTCGATGGTGGCACGCTGACAAAGAAGGGACGTGAATTCAAAGACGCAGAACAGTTCACCGACTTTCGCGAAATGCTCGACAAGCTTGGCGACAAAGTCGACATTGTCACCGTCAGCACCCCTGACCATACGCACGCCGCCGCTGCGGTTCGTGCCATGCAGATGGGCAAGCACGTCTACTGCCAAAAACCATTGACATGGTCGATCAGCGAAGCTCGTTTGATGCGCGAAACCGCTGCAGAGATGGGCGTGGTTACCCAGATGGGCAACCAAGGCACCTCGGCCGACGGTATGCGAGAAGCCGTCGAAGTCATTCGCAGTGGCGTAATCGGTGACGTCAAGGAAATTCACATCTGGTCCAACCGTCCCGTATGGCCGCAAGGCAAGGGACGTCCGGCCGGCGAAGATCCAATTCCAGAGGATTTGAACTGGGAAGCTTGGATCGGCCCAGCACCGATGCGTCCGTTCAAGAAAGGCGAATACCACTCGTTCAATTGGCGTGGTTGGGTCGACTTCGGTACCGGAGCGCTCGGCGACATGGCTTGCCACACCACCAACTTGTCGGTGATGGCACTGAATTTGTGGGATCCCGTTGCCGTGACCGCAGTCAAGAACCCCGGTATCTTCGAAGGCGAAACGTTCCCCGCCAGCTCGTCGTTGATGTTCGAGTTCCCCGAGCGTGATGGCTTGGCTGCTTGCAAATTCCACTGGTACGACGGTGGCGAATTGCCATCGGACGACATCATCAAGCAACTGCCTGAGTCGTTCCAGAAAAAGATTGCCGACCAACGCTCTGGCGGTGGAAAAACCAGTGGTGCCGTTTTGGTCGGAACCAAGGGCGTTCTGTTCTCACCTGATGATTACGGTGCACAGTACATCTTGTTGCCACGTGGTGAGTTCGTTGACTTCAAACCACCAGCGCAATCGTTGCCACGTATTCCCTACAAGGGCGGTGGCGATGAGCGTCAAAAATGGGAGTTTGTGCAATCGGTCAAAGGCGACTACGAGCCAGGCACGATGGCGAACTTCGATTACGCAGGCCGCTTGACCGAAACCATCTTGGTCGGCAACCTCGCACTACGTGCCGGCGAAGGCAAGCGAATCGAATGGGATGCAAAGAACATGCGAAGCACCAACGTTCCCGAAGTCAACCAATTCGTGCAACGTGAATATCGCAAGGGCTGGGAAATCCCCAAGGTCGCAGCGACCGCATCGCGCTAACCCGCCACATTAATTGAAAATTTCTGAAACCGCACAGGCCAAAAAAGCCTGTGCGGTTTTTTCGTTTAAATGTGGGATAGGCTTCCAGCCAATTCCGTTCGGCACGATATTTGCGCCTCCTAAATTTAACTTTCCTCGAAG
>CAXBHV010001357.1:0-2531 GCA_963974855.1 uncultured Rhodopirellula sp.
TTCCAAATCGGGGCCTTTAATCTTCATCCCCATCGGCGCCCGCATACCGCTTTGCAGCATCACGATTCTTGCGGCGATCGGTTGAAGCTTCGGTGCCGACGTCGTACCGGGAATATCCGCGGCTTCGGTGATCTTTTCCCAAATATCGCTGGGCGATTTAATTTCTTCTCGCCATTGCCGGAACGGCCGCCCGTGCGGTTCATGGATAAGTTTTCCGTCCTTATCCCGCACAAAGTCGTCCGCGTCCTCGTCGTAGCGGAACTTCAATCGGTTTCCGTTTTGATCAGTCTTGTATTCTGATTTGTACGTGATAAACGTTTCGATCATCGAAATGGGCGCCGGATCGAGCGGACTCTCGGCGCGACCGATTTTCCCTACCACCGACTCCACTTCGGGAATCGAAATCAGGAACTTGTTCTGCAACTGCAACACATCCATTGCTTCGCCAATCGACGCGTGTGGCATCGTCGTTGGCATGTACAGAAACGAACCTTCATCCAACGGCGGCATGAACTCTTTGCCCAAGCCCGGAAACGCTGTACTGGCAGCGACCCAAGGCCTTGACTCTCGCACGGTCGATTCCGAGATGCCCACCTTCGACGCCGTCTTCGGGATGAACGAAAAGACCCTATCAAATCCCAGCCACGAACTGGCCCCGAGCAATAGAATCATTAACGGCATGGAAAGGAAAAGTAACTTGTGCCCCAAACACCAACGCAGGATCGGTTCATAAAGGTATCTCTGAAATACCGTGAAGAAGCCAAGCAGTCCCCCGATCAAAATAGCCACAAAGAATAGATTGCGGACGATTCCTTTTTCGGGACCAAGCGGCAGCCAATGTTCAGCCAAGATGTACATGACGACGATAACCGCCAAGGCGTTAGCGATCATGGGACCGGACCTTTGGAACTTCGCCGGAATTCGATCTTCGAGAAGTTTGTACAGCCCCAGGCCAGCGATGATCGCACCGGCCCACCACGAAACCAGAATCGCTATCAAGACTCCCGCACCGATCAATGCGATATACATGAAACGGCGCAAGAAGCCGGACTTGACGCGGCCACCCATCAGCACGTGCGCGGCGGGCGGAATGATCGTCAGTGCGACGATCACCGACGCGACCAGTGCAAACGTCTTTGTGAACGCCAATGGCCGGAACAGCTTTCCTTCTGCCGCAATCATGGTGAACACTGGCAAGAAACTGATGACGGTCGTCGATACCGCCGTCAGCACCGCCGATGCGACTTCGTTGGCCGCTCGGAAGATGACGTCGCCACGGTCTTCGTTGGGATCGGCTTCATCCAAGTGTTTCAATATATTTTCACTCAGAATGATCCCCATATCGACCATCGTCCCGATCGCAATGGCGATGCCCGAGAGTGCAACGATGTTAGCATCGACACCGAAGGTCTTCATGGCAATGAAGCACATCAAGACAGCAACCGGCAATAAAGCACTAATCAAGATGGAACTTCGCAGATGCAAGACCATCACGATGATCACGATGATCGTGACCAGGATTTCTTCGGTGAGTGCCGTGTTCAGCGTACCGAGCGTCTCGTAGATCACTCCGGTGCGATCATAGAAGGGAACGATGCCGATTTGGCTGGTGGTGATCCACTTTGGCCACTGCTGGCGAGGCATGTTTTTCAGATGTGCGACCCAAGGATCGTGGACAGGTTCGATACCGCCCGTGATCGGAAGCTCATTCGCATCAGCGTAAGCGTCAACCTGCTCGGCAGTAGTTCGCGTGTAATCAATGACGACCTTGGTCGGTAGCCCCACCGAAACTTCAGCGATCTTTTTCTTGACGTTCTTGATCGCTTGCAGCGGGTTGTATCCGTAGCGAACAGTGACCACCGCACCCACGGCTTCAGCACCGGCCTTGTCCAACGCCCCGCGGCGCAGAGCAGGCCCCAGTCGCACACTACCAATATCCTTCACCGTGATCGGAACGTTGTCGGAAACTTTGACGACGGCCTTCTCGATATCTTCCACACCTTCGATGAAACCAAGACCGCGAACGATATACTCGGCCTTGTTCAGCTCGATCGTACGTGCACCAACATCCACGTTAGACATTCGCGCGGCCATGTAGATGTCCGTCAAACTGACGCCCGCGGCACGCATTGCGTCGGGATCAACGTCGATCTGATATTCCTGGACGAAGCCGCCGATTGACGCGACCTCGCTGACACCTTCGGCTGCTGTGATCGCATAGCGAACGTACCAGTCCTGGTAAGTTCGTAATTCGTCGAGATCCCAGCCTCCGGTCGGATTGCCATCGGGGTCGAGCCCTTCCAGCGTGTACCACATGATTTGACCGAGCGCCGTCGCGTCGGGTCCGAGCGCGGGTTGAACGCCCTCGGGAAGCGTCCCTGCCGGCAAACTATTTAGCTTTTCCAACACCCTCGATCGCGACCAATAGAATTCCGCTTCTTCGTTGAAGATGATGTAGATCGTCGAGAAACCGAAGATCGAATAGCTGCGAATCGTCTTCACTTCGGGTAGCCCCAAAAGCGCAACGGTCA
>CAXBHV010001358.1:0-2530 GCA_963974855.1 uncultured Rhodopirellula sp.
CTTCTAACACAACGAGCCCCACCCAGAGCCGGCTACCGCCGACTCTGACCTCCCCCAAAGGGGAGGTTAAATTGCTCTGCCGAAAGTCTTCGCAACTTTCGCTACCGAAGGCATTCGCCTCAAAAACCTGTCGAATTAGTTCCAAATCTGCCTTGTCGTGAGAGCGTCCGCGTTGGTAGTTACCAACATTGATACCGCAAATAGGTGGTAAATCGTTAATCAATAACGAAACGCCATCTCTATTTGCGACCGAATTCAAGGATGAATCGGTTTTTCCCCTAGCGGGATACCTCACTGTATGACACGACGGACTACGAACCGAATGACTGCTCGAACAACTCGACGCGCTCTGTGCTGTAGTGCCGCCCATTCTGTTTCGATGACTGTGCTGATCACGTTTGCACTTTCGCCAACGTTGGTAAATGCGCAGATGGGTGGCGGAGGCGGATTTGGTGGTGGCCAAGGTGGCCCAAGTGCTCCTGCCGCTGACACAAGACCCAAATTTCGTGACCATGTTCGCAGCCGCGATGGGCTGGCGATCCACCGCGAAAAAGGGGACGCGATCGTTTTAGACGTCACCGTGCGTGGCAACAAAGCGATCGGCACCCACTTGATCATGCAGAAGATCGAAACCCGAAAAGATCGCTTCTACGATTACGAAACCGTGCTCGGCGACGTGCGACGGCTGAACGACATGGGGTCGTTTGATCACGTCACCTTCAAGCTTGACGAACGTCCCGAAGGAGTCGCGGTCACCTATTTCGTTCACGAACGCCCCGTCATCACCAAGGTCGTCTTCCACGGCCATCGGGCGTTTAACAATCGCGAAATACGCAATCGCGCCGGGGTCCAAGCCAACGATCCCTTAAGCGAGTTTTCGGTCGAATCCGCTCGCCGCCGCATCATCGACTACTACCTCGAAGAGGGTTTCAATCAAGTCGCCGTCGATGCACAAATCGGTTTCGGAACCGACCCAGGCGTGGTGATCTTCCGCATCAACGAAGGCCCCAAAGAACGAATTTACGACATCACGATCAAAGGCAACACGATCGTCAACGAAGCTCGACTGAAAAAGATCATCGCTAGTCGTGGGCCTACTGCGGGCGTGTTGTCCTACATCGGTAACACCGCCAACCTTGCCACGATTGACAATGACGTCAATGTGCTGGCTACGTATTACCACAACCTTGGTTTCTTGACCGCCACTGTCGGTCGACGTCTTCGCTATGACGAATCGGGGAAATGGCTGTACGTCACCTTTGTGGTCAACGAAGGGCCTCGGTTCACAGTCAACGACGTCAAAATTGTGGGCAACCAATTTATTACCGAAGAATCACTTCGTAACCGACTGGAACTGAAAGCCGGCGACATGTTTGACGGCACCCTGATGCGTCGCGATATCGGCGAGATCACCTACGGCTATGGCGAACTCGGGTTCATCTATGCCGAAGTTGAACCGAAAACCGTAATGCGAGACGAAGCGAACACGGTCGACTTGGTCTACGACGTGACCGAAGGCGACATCTGGAAAGTCGGTCGCATCTTGGTCAACATCGAAGGCGAACCGCACCTCATGCGTGAATCCACAATGCTCAATATGGTCGATCTCCGCGAAGGTGACATCATTGACCGTCGCTCGCTGGAACTAAATCGACGTCGCATTGAACGCAGTCAATTGCTAGAAACCAATCCACAGATCGCCGACGCTCCCGACATCAAGGTCGTTCCGACCGATCGTGAGGTCGACGATGTCTACTAAGTTTGAACAGCACTCTTCCGATGAAGTCGTCCGCATGATGCACACGATTGAAATAACGGCACGAAACATTGCGTGCTCAATCGGTGTCGTCGCGTTTGCGACGTCGTTCACCGGTTGTAACCAGCTCGCGACGCAAGCTCCTTGGAACAACAATCCATTGCCAGCTCGCTCTGCGGCCGCGGCTCATTCGGTATCACCCCATTCCGCAGTGAATCGTTCCGTAAATGCATCGGCGACCGAGCACGCGTTAGACCCCGCGACTCAGTTTGCTTCGGCACCTGCTGCAAACGAACCGATTCCCGTGCAATCGGACAGCGATCGTTATGTTGCTCGGCAATACCCCAGCACACCTCCGTACACGCCTCCATCGAGCGGTTATACGGCACCCAACAATTATCAAGCTCCCGGCAGTTACTCCGCTCCACCATCGCTTTCCAGTCCATCGCAAAACTATAGCGGTGGCAGCGTCTACGGTGCCCCCGCGACGAGCGCGCCTCCGACTCAGTACGGCGCACCCGCGTATCCTGATTCGACCTTTGCACCTCCCTCGAACACGTTTCCTGGTGCGGGCTACCCTGACACCGGCACACTGTTGCCGTATGGAGCCGATCCGTATGGCGGAGCCCCGTCGAGTGTCCCGATGCCTACGGTTCGCGAAGCCGACTTGATCATCAACGGATTTCCGGCACGAACCGGACGAATCATGCTGGGCGGTGCCGTCAACAGTGATGCTGGCGTGACCGGTCAAATCACAGTCGATGAACGCAACTT
>CAXBHV010001359.1:0-2529 GCA_963974855.1 uncultured Rhodopirellula sp.
AAACGTCGGTTGAAACCATCGATGGTCAACCCATATTGGCTGTTTCCCGACACGGTGCCCCAGTAACCACCGTGGGGATCGAAAACAAAATCGCGACCGTGCAGTTTTACGGGGTTGGCACGTTCGTCGAATCGCGGATCCACCGCGGTGATCGCACCTCCGCGAAGTCCATTGGCGACATAGACATACCCATCGGGCGCAAGTTTTGGATGATTTGCTCGGAGTTGTTCATTGTCGGTCGTGAAACCTTTGAACCAAGTTTCGCGAGCATCCATGCGTCCATCGCCGTCTTGGTCACGCAGAAACGCGATCTCGCCTGCCATCGTCACGATCGCGCCGTCACGCCACGGCAGAACTCCGGTGGCAAAGTCGAGCCCGTCGGCAAAGGTCACAACCTTATTGAAGCGGCCATTTGCGTCTCGGTCCGATAGCACGCGGATGCGGCCATGTCGGTCGGTCTGGCCCGGTTTTGGCTGTGGGTAATCGGACATCTCGACGACCCAAAGCTTGCCATCGCTGCCCCAGGCCGCAGAGACTGGATCGACGACGTCGGGTTCGGCCACGGCCAAGCGGACCTCAAGTCCTTGGCGGACTTTCAAGTGTGACAGCGATGCTTCGGGTGAATGCGAAGTGATCTCTGCTCGATTCGCCGCAGCCGATATCGAAGCCTCAACGGGCTGCTCGGCCTGAACCGTCGAAACCAGCGACGCTGCGGTGATTGCAACGCCAGCGACGATGCGATTCAATTTCAGTTGGCACTTCATTTCTGACCTAGTTGATTAAGCAATGACAAGAGTACATCGGAGATTCGATCCGAAGCGTCGAGCTGGACCCGATTGGTGCCTAGCCACGTTTCGTAACCTCCCAATTTGTGTTGAGCAGGTGTCGGCAAGTAGCCGTAACTGCCGTTGGCCAATTCAATTGTAAACGTATCCGACAGCGGGCTCCGTTTTTTCAAATCGAGTCCGGTTTCGGCAAAAACTTCGAACGGAATCGCCACAATTCCTAAATCACCGATTCGAAACGCTTGCAGTAGGATCGAACTGGTTTCCGGACCTTCGGCAATCCTGCTGAGACGCTCGCCGTAGATCGACGCCAGACGGTGGACGTTGGCGGGTGACTGGCTAGAGTCTTCCAGACTTGCGAAATAGCGAAGCATCTCGGGATCGGGCTTCCGCATTTTCAATTCCAGTTCTTGGCTCGCTGCGGACAACGAAACCCAATCGCGATGCTCGACCGCAGCGTAGGCTTCGGCGACTCGCCCGACGATCAAATCCGATACTTCATCGATTCGCTGATACGGTTCATGTTTTCCGGCTTTTTCGCGAAAAGCATAATTGTTGATATCACCGCTGGTCCCGTTGGTCATGATGCCAACGAAGGAATCGGAGTTGGAGTCAGCGCCAATTCGCTTGCCAATCTTTTCCGAGAACGCACCAAAGTAGTCTGCGGAAATGTCGCCGCTAGGCACACCACCGACATAGTGCAGCGAATAGTTGGCCAGCAGGGCGATCGGTTTGCCGTCGAGCGACTGCACGCTCAGAAACGAGACTTCGGGATCAACCGGACCGGCGGGTTCGATCAGCTTGTCGCTTCCTCGGGGTGGATTCATGCGAACTTTGTCGACGCCGCCAAACGGATTTGCGAGAAGTTTTTCGTCATTGACGTACCAGCGGCGGTTATGGACTTCCGACGCTTCCTCGACTCCGCCCCAGCCAATTTTGGCGGGCTTCATCGCTGCGACGGCGTCGGCAACTCCGTCTGCGATGCGGCGAGCGACCAAGGTTTGGTAGCTGTCCAAGACAACGACTCCATCGACTACGCGGTCGTTTCGAGCAGAAACAGCCGAATGAGTATGAGTGGCCGACATCAGCACGTTCGCCGAAGGCACGTCGGTCTCGGAATCAATCAGCTTTCGAGCCGCGTCGAAAACATCGCGAGGAATCCCGACATTATCGCAGATCGCAAACGCAATCGTGGTGGTGCCATCGTTCAACGCCAAACATCGAACGTGCAGGTCATCATGGATGTTGGTCGCCAGAGGCTTGCCCCAATTACCTACAATCTCTAACCCCAAGGGAGGCGTGATTTTAGCTTTCGCTGCACCGGCCCGAAACACCGCGTTCTCCGCAGCATGAGTTTGGATTCCAGCGTTGTGCAGGACGCCAACGATCACAGCGATGATCAAACTGAATTTGAGCATGCGGATTTGGCATCGCTGAGAAGAGAGCGTCGTAAAGCGATCACGCTTCATGGGAACACCTTTCATTTGAGGGATCTGCACCGATTGGGTAGACAGACCTGGGATAGGGGTGAGCTTCGTCGTTGACGATGGTGGGAAATTTAGGGGGGTGACGATTGGGGGCAGGCGTCACGTTTGTTCTCGCTGGTTCGTAGCACGTCCAGACTTGGGGGGCTGCCCTATTCTATAGGGTTACGGGGTGGCCGTGGGGTTGGAAGCCAAAAAGGAATGGAAGCGAGATGGCTTTACCGCCTTGTCATTATGCGTTTCAAGTTTACGTTAACGAC
>CAXBHV010001360.1:0-2529 GCA_963974855.1 uncultured Rhodopirellula sp.
TCTCTTCCGGAATCAATTTCGTGGGATCAAGCACATCAAAGTCGAATCCGGCTGCCTCGTCTTCGCTGAACGCTTGGACTGAAAGTTCCCATTCGGGGAAATCTTTGGCCTCAATCGCATTCCATAAATCACGACGATGAAAGTCGGGATCCGCGCCGCCAATCTTTACCGCCTCGTCCCAGATCAACGAGAACGTACCGAGTTTCGGTCGCCAATGGAATTTAACGAATTTGGATTCGCCCTTCTTGTTGATCATTCGGAACGTGTGAACACCAAACCCTTCCATCATCCGAAAGGATCGCGGAATGGCGCGGTCGGACATGATCCACATCAACATGTGCATCGCTTCGGAATTGAGCGAGACAAAATCCCAAAACGTGTTGTGAGCCGATTGAGCTTGCGGGAAATCGCGGTCGGGCTCGGGTTTGACACTATGGACCAAGTCGGGGAACTTGATTGCGTCTTGGATAAAGAACACGGGCATGTTGTTTCCGACAAGATCGTAGTTGCCTTGGTCGGTGTAAAACTTGACCGAGAACCCACGCACGTCGCGCGCTGTGTCAAACGAGCCCGCGCGACCGGCGACGGTCGAGAACCGGCAGAATACTGGCGTCTGCACCGAGGGATCTTGTAGGAAACCCGCCTTGGTCAGCCCCGCGTGCGACTTGTAGGCCTGGAAATAGCCGTGGGCGGCATAGCCGCGCGCGTGGACGACGCGTTCGGGGATCCGCTCGTGATCAAAGTGCGTGATCTTTTCACGCATGATGTGGTCTTCGAGCAATTGTGGCCCACGTTCACCCACGGTCAACGAGTTTTGATCGTCGGCAATGACAAGACCTTGATTCGTCGTCAAGCGAGCACCATCGGCCGAGACGGTTTGGTGCGGTTCGCCTCCGTGGCCAACGTTGGTTTTGCCGGTGGATTGATTTTGCTTAGCCATTGACAGGGATCTCTCGAGAGGTTGGGAGGTGTAACGAATGCGAATCATTTATGTTCAGGTTGAATCGCAGAAGCGATCATTACTGACGAATGCCGCATGTACCCAAGCAAACGTTGTTCCTCAATCAAGCATCGCATCAAAGAATCGGATCGAGGCACGCTCGTGCCATCGCTTTGCTTGGCGATCTAGAAATCCAGTGTGGCCGCCGGATGCCGCCAACGCGGGATACAGCGGCCCTTCGGCAACCCAGTCGCGATTCGTAAAGACCGCTTCATCGACTACCGGGTCATCGGATGCGTGAAAAAGCAAGGTGGGAGTTCGGATCTTGTCGAGAACGTAAATCGCCGAGTTCTCGCGATAAAACTCTTTGGCACCGTCGTAACCAAGGTGCTTGGCGGTGAATTGGTCATCAAGCTGCCAAACCGAAGACGCATTTTTGATGGCTTTGCGTTCTTTGTCCGTCAACTCGGCTCCCTCGCGAAGTAATTCGTCGCGTTGTTTTTTCAGTAGATAGCGATCGAATAGTCGGTTCAGTCCGCTGCGCAGATTCGTCGAGGTCGTCTCCATGTCCAGTGGTGCCGAGATGGCTGTTGCAGCCCGAAATGCTGATTCGCTTGCCGTTTCGGCGAGATAACGCAGCAAGACATTCGCTCCCAAAGAGAACGCGATCGCTGCGAGTCCGTTGCGAGTCCACTCTGGTCGTTGTTGATGCAAGTAATCGACCAGCAGCACGATGTCGTCGGTATAACCAGGATGATGAAAGCGGATGCAGTTCCGGGCGGAGCTACCAGCGCCGCGGTTATTCCACAGCACCACCGGATAATCGGCATCGAGCAACCGCTCGGCCATCGAACGCATGTACCCGCTTCTCGCATGGCCCCCCATTCCATGAAACAGGATCACGGTCGGTTTATTGGTAACGCCAGCAGCAGGCAAATAGTAGCCGCTCAATACGTCTGGCGGCGTCTGGTCACCGGGAACGTCAAAAGCAACGCAGCCCTGGTGGCGGTCGACATCCAATTCAGGACGCATCGTTTTGATTGACAGCGTTTGTAGCCAGCCGCCGGGGCAACAACGATGGGGCTCGAATGGATCGAGCCACTCGAAATTGGAGATCGCGAACTTATCCGCTTGGTGTGTTGACACCGTAGTTATGACCTCCAACTACGGTACGCGCCGCTGCTAGCGCGTCGTGATGCGATCCGGGCAATGCCAACGACCGCGCCGGATGCCGCTCCCCAAAGGATTGCCTCTCGCCATGCCACCTCGCGTGACGTTGGGTTTTTAGGGGGATCGCGATCCAGCGTGGTTTGCCATGCCGCCTCGAGCAGTTGACGTGCTACGAACGTGGCCCCGATCGCCGCGACAAAAGCAATCGCAGATTCGGTGCGGCCAATGCCCGGGTTACGTCCGTCGGGTTCGTCGCGGCCGGTGTACTCGTCGACTCTATTTCGCAAGTCATCATAACGCTCGTGAATCGTTTCCATCGTGCCGGACATAACATCTCTTTCGTTCGAGTAGATTCGTAAAAACTTGATACTTCTCGGTGATCGCCACCAAACAACACTCGTAAGCAGGAGCCCGAGGAC
>CAXBHV010001361.1:0-2528 GCA_963974855.1 uncultured Rhodopirellula sp.
AAATTTTGACAATCCTGCGGCAGACGAAGCCTGAGTTTGCCGACAAAAAGGAGACCAGTTCGCTGTAATCAGCTTTGACAGGCCGAAACTCTTCGCGAGTTCCGTTACGCCCCCTAACAGGGGCGGAAAGCAGCGACGATCTGATCAGTAAAAAACGCTGGCAGGGGGCCATCCAGCGGGCGTTTTAGGGATTTTGGCAGGAAACGGAGAAGTCAACTTGTCAAAAATCGCCAAACCCGCTATTTTCCAAGGCCCTTAAACATTCAATTTAATCCCTCTCTCGAATCTGACCGACTGAGCCGCAATATGACCATGGATCGCAGCCTCAAGGTGCAAGCCGGGGCAATCAAGTCGCGAAACGTGTTAACTCGGGCTGAGCGAATCGCTCGCCTGACTGAACTGGACCGTTTTGACCCTGAAGCCAACATCGTTGGTATGGCGAAAGTGCGCGTTCCTAAAGTTTCACTGAAGCGAAAGAAGAAAGTGAAGAAGGAAGAAGATCCCAAGGATGCCAAGAAGAAGAAGTAGTGGTTTGTGCGGCTGCCCTCGATTTCAATTTTGGGAGCAGCCTACCCCACTTCGGCAACTTTTTGCGTGGTTTCTTGATTCAGCCCGTCCAACGGCAGTTCTGTAGTTAAAATCAGAGCACCGGTTTCAGGCGAGGTTTTCCGGAAGTCACGAACACCATCGGACCCATCTTGCCTTACGCATTACAGTAAAGCCGGTCGAGTAACACGTAGTGAACTCGATCGGCTTTTTTTATCGATTTGGATCCAGATTTTCGGTGTCGTCACTAGACCCGATGGGAATGTTGAAGAAACATGGATGGAATGAACCACCCTCAACAAACCGCCACCGAGCCAGACACCATGTCGACGCCCGATTCCGTCTCCACGGTGCAAGATCCCGTCGAGAACGATCGTGATTCCAAGCGAACCGACCTGATGCCAGCAAGCTCCGAGAGCGATGTTTGCGATTCAGTGCTGCCCGAGGCGGGAATTGATCCACAACAATTGCCTCGGCCGGATGAGACTCAGCCGCTGACGATTTTGTGGCAGTACGTAATCGTGCTGTCGTCGATCCATTTGGTTGCCCTGCTGGCATTTCTCCCCTTCAGCTTCAGCTATCTGTTTACTTGGTCGGGCTTGGTGCTGGGGATTCTTGGGCATTTCACATTTGGGATGTTGGGGATCACGGTGGGATACCACCGGTTACTGACGCATCGTGGATTCACATGCCCTAAGTGGCTCGAGCATACCTTTGCGATACTTGGCATGTGCAATTTGCAAGACAGCCCATCCCGCTGGGTTGCGATTCACCGCATGCATCATCAACACAGCGATCATCAGCCCGATCCGCATTCACCGTTGGTCAATTTCCTGTGGGGACACATGGGATGGGTGGTTTGTCGCCACAAAACCTTGGACCGTACTAGCCATTACGAGCGTTATGTCCGCGACCTGTTGCGTGATCCGTTCTACTTAAAACTCGAGCGTCGCGGCGGCTGGTTTTTCGTTTTTGTCGCTCATGCCTTGTTGATCACGGGTGCTGGAGCGATTGTTGGCTACATGGTCAGCGGCGGCCAAGCGTATGAATCGTTGCGTTACGCATACAGCTATTTTGTTTGGGCCGTTGCCGTGCGAACCGTGTTTGTACTGCATGGCACATGGGCGGTGAATTCGCTTTCGCACGTCTTCGGATATCGCAACTATGAAACCCGAGACAACAGTCGCAACAATTGGTTGGTGGCGTTGTTTTCGCACGGCGAAGGCTGGCACAACAACCATCACGCGGAACCGCGGTCCGCTGCCCATGGCCATCGCTGGTACGAATTCGACATGTCATGGCGAGTGATCCAGTTGCTCGAAATGGTGGGATTGGCCAAGGATGTGGTGCGGCCCAAGGCAGCCAGCAAGCCAAAGCAAACTGCTGGCTAACCTATGAGTCGAATCTCGGTTGATCGGTCACCTGGCACTTCACAATCGGTAACAAGCGTTCTGCAGACAGTTCGGTTGATGCTGCTCTCTAGCAGCATCCTTTTCTCCGCTTTGGCAACCCCCTCTTCAGTTCAGGCCGAAGATTCCCGCGAGTCATTGTCGGTGATGACGTGGAACCTTGAATGGTTCTACGACGAGATGACAGGAGACAACCACAGCCCACTTAGTCAGGAGAAATCAGCTCCCACGGCAGCAGCTTGGGCATGGAAACGTGATGCCGTCGCCAAACGGGTTGCCGAAGCAAAACCGACCATTGCGGCATTTCAAGAAGTCGAGAGCCGACGCGTGCTGTGGTACCTGACACGTGCATTAGACCGAGACTTCTCGGTCCAATATCGCGAATCATGTCTCGAAGGCAAAGATTTTTTTACTGAACAAGACGTCGGCATTCTGTATCGCAATCCCGCCGATTTGCTGCGGCAGACTCAAATGGACCGCAGCGATTCCCAAGTGCGAGACAAGCGTTTCTATGACGTCACCAAGCATTTGATGGCAGTGTTTCAGTTCCCGGTCGGGGATCAATTCGAAAGC
>CAXBHV010001362.1:0-2528 GCA_963974855.1 uncultured Rhodopirellula sp.
TCGGGCAATCGTTGCGGTCGGAAAACACGACGTAATCGTCAAACTCGCCGCAACTGCGATATGCCGTCTATCTTCAGGGAAGATTCGGAGAAATACGAAGGCATGTGACTGAATACGAACGCATACTTTTAATGGGAATTTGCGGGTTTCCGCAGTGCTTGGATGCAAAACAGCCACCCGTGCAAACGGCCCCCCTCTTCCGTAACTTTTCTAAGGATACGTTTCCTAAACAGCAGCCACCTCGTAATCGGTACCGGCAACGCAATCGTCATATTTTGAAACAGAAATGAGTGTGGATACCGAATAGACCGATGACTGCATTGGGGCATGAGTGGGTATTGCGTGAGCAGCTTGGGTGCCTCAGGACTATTCTCCCCATCGTCTAACGCAACTCATCGAGCAAACTGGCCCAATCTCATGCCTCGCGAATTTGATTTCTATCCGTTAGAAGACCGTATCCTTCTAAGCGGCGACAGTCTTGATGCAAGCGAGGGATTAAGCGACGTCGATCTAGATCTAGCGGCTGCGTTATTGCAACAACTCGAGGCCCCCGATGGCGAAGTTATCGATCCGACGACACTCAATACGCCGCAGTCAAGTGAGATTGATGACACCAGCGGAACCGAGTCGACTCATACGATTATTGATGCTCCGGCCTTTGATCCCGCCAGTCCGATTGAGGTTGTGTTTGTTGATTCGCGTGTCGAAGATGCTGACACCTTATTAGCGAATCTCCGCGATGGTGCGGAAGACCAAACGCAGTGGTTGATCATCCGACTCGACGCAGCCCGAGATGGCATCCAACAGATCAGCGAAACGATGGCGTCGCTCTCCGGTGTGGACGCGATCCATTTGCTCAGCCATGGCGATGGCGAGAGCATTCAATTGGGAGCGACTCGGCTTGATGTGCAAACGAGTCAAACCTATGTGAGCGATATCGCACGCTGGGGGCTATCGCTCGATGCCGACGCCGACATCTTGATTTATGGTTGTGATTTAGCCAGTACCGAGTCGGGTCGTGAACTAATCCAGCAGATCGCGGCAGTGTGTGACTGTGATGTCGCGGCAAGTGACGATGCGACCGGCAGCGAATCGCTTGGCGGCGACTGGGACCTCGAATACAAGATAGGCGAGATCACCACAGAAGTTTTCGTTGGCGCCTATGGTCAAGAAAGCTGGCGTCACGTGCTCGCTACCACAACCATTGATATCCAACAGGGAGTGAATGGCTATACAGGGACTCACGACACAGAACTAAGGCAACAATCATCGGGTACAAATTATGGCAATAGCACGTCGATCGCCATCGATTTAGATAATTCCGGTGCCAGCACCGAATCTCAAGGAATGATCCGGTTCAACGACATCTTTGGTACCGGGGGTGGACAGATTCCCTATGGTGTGCAAATCGTCTCAGCAAGTTTGACGGTGCAAACCACAGGTAACACGTCGGGCACCATCAGTCTTTACAAGATGCTGACGAGCTGGGACGAGTCGACTGCCACATGGAATTCACTCAGTTCTGGGCTTTCGGCTAATGGTATCGAGATGGCATCGATTGCGGATGCATCTTTAACGAATCTTAGCTCTGGAGCCACGACGTTTACGAACCTCAAGTCAACCGTTCAAGCCTGGGCAAGCGGGGCCGCCAATTACGGATGGGGCATCCTCACCAATACATCGGACGGTTGGGACATGAGTTCGTCCGAAGGAACGACCACGCCCAAATTGAGCGTTCAATATATTCAACCTGGAACGCAGGCGTCGACTGCACACACAATCACCGTGACAACGGCAAACGACACGTGGGATGGAGATACAACATCGATCGATGCATTGTTGGCTAACAAAGGGGCCGATGGATTGATTTCGTTGCGTGAAGCCATTATGGCTGCCAACAACACGCAGAACGACGGGGGTACTGCGGACCAAATTAACTTTGCGATCTCGGGTACCGGGGTGCATACGATCAACCTCGGCTCGTCACTAACAATCACCGATGCGGTAAACATTGACGCGACGACCGACGACAGTTTCGCGGCCAACGGCAATCGCCCGGCGATCATTCTGGATGGCAACAATAGCTTCACCGGTGACGGAGTGGTCCTGACAAGCACGGCGGACGGAAGCACGATTCGTGGCTTCGGTATCCGTGACTTCAGCGGCGACGGGATTGAGATCCAGGCAGGATCCGACGGAAATACGATTGTTGGAAACTACATTGGCAGTTTGACGTCGACTGGCAGCGACGCGGGTGCAAGCGAGGCGAACACCGCCAACGGTATTCTAGTCCTGGGGTCCAACAACATCATCGGCGGGACATCGGCCGGCGACGGCAATGTCATCTCCGGAAATGCGGTCGACGGGATTCGAATCGATGGCACTGCCTCAGGGACGATCGTTCAAGGCAACTACATCGGCACCAACGGCACGGGAACGGCTGCGATTGGTAACGGTGACGATGGCGTCAGCGTGATGGTGAATACGTCCAACAACACGATCGGCGGCTCTACTGCGGCGGCTCGCAA
>CAXBHV010001363.1:0-2527 GCA_963974855.1 uncultured Rhodopirellula sp.
AGTCGATCGAGATGGGACTGTTCGCCCCAATGGCCCTCGTAATTATCGAAGTGAAGAGTTCCCGAATCTGTGTCGCAGACCACGGGGTAACGCCAACGAGGCAATTGCACGCAATATCCAGTCGCCTCGGCCCTGAAGAGCTTCACGGTTTGATGCACCGGTTCGTTGAGTTCAAGTCGACGGCAAGATGCCCGCAAAGCGACCGGATCGCGAATCTCGGTCGTGATCGTGACAATGTGTGACAAAGCGTTTTCCTTTAAAATTAGAGTTAGTGAAAATTATGCGGTTTTGTCGTCGCCAACTTGCGACTCAGAAGGCAGTCGCCGTGCATTTGATGAGACAGAAGGCAGACGCGACAGCAATTGCGGGTGATCCGCGACAAGGTCTCCCAACAATACGTCGACGATCACATGATCGTCGGCGGGAGCATCTGGTTGGCGGAGTAAGTGCCATACAATCACGAGTGGCAAAAGACACGCAATCCATAGTCCTGCATTGATGATCGCTGCAGCGGTCAGCGAATCGTAGCGACGCTCATTCGCTAGCGATCGACGATCCGTTTCGAGTTGATCTCGTTGCTGCCCGATGGCAGTTCGCTCAGCCTGCACCTCTCGCTGCATGGCGGTCACTTCGCGATGAAGTTGGTTGGCTTGCTGCGTTTGTTCGGCTTGACGACGTTCGTGTCGCCCGGACATTTCAACGAGACGATCGTCTTTGTCTACTTCGCATCCCGCCATCGAAAGAATCATGATCATCATCGCGAACCGTTGCAGTGTCGGGTTCAGGTTCATCCGTCCTCCATTGTTGAACGAGTCGTTTGAGAATCTGCTGCAGTGCGATCCGCAGTCTTCGCTCCTTGATTAGCGCGACGACCAACAGTAGCATGGCAACAGTCATAATTGTTAAGATGATGTGCGTCAGTTGGCACCTCCGTTAGGTTGAGTAAATGGATTCAGTGGGCATCGAGGGCTAAGATATCCCTCAACTTATATGCCGCGTTTTTGCGTCCAATTTAGCTGTTTGGTTCACGGTTCGGCCGATCAGCCTTATCGCAAATCGATTGGTCACGCCGATGGGCTTGAACAATCAAGTGAGCAAGGTTGTTGACGACCTGCGCGCGTTCTGGTTTGTCAGGTTCAGGTTTCTGTCCCTTCGCATTTGGCTTAGGCATCGCATTCCTTTTTTGTAATGTCGATTGACGCGACTGCGCATGAAAAACGCCTCACTCGAAAGCGAAGCGTTTGTAAATTTTGTGGGTGATCGACTGCGAGCTATGCAGACCGTCGCTTATGGCCGTTGTTGTATGGAACCGCTGGTGGTTCAAGCCCCTGCATTTCGTACCACCGTCGGTAGCTGTACCAAACGTTGCCGGAGTTGACTTTGTGTCCTTCTCGCTGGAGTTGCTTTGCCGTTTCACGATGGCTCGCACCCTCGATGTCAATCAGTTGGTGAACCCGCTCGGCGATGGCATCAAGTCGTGGGGGCTTCCGAAGCCACACTGTGATGGAACCGGACGACTGAGTTTCACCATCGTTCGATGAACGATTAAAACTGTCGAGTAGCCGCAGTTGAAAGGTGCCGCGAACATTGGACTGCTTACGATTCACTCGCTGTTCAACACGCACCATGATCTGCCCGCCGGTCAACGATCGAAAGATCGCAAGAGCTTGATAGAGAGCGTCTTCGCCCATCTCTCCCGTTGATGCGTCCGATAACAGATTCGACATCTCGGTAAGACGCTGTCGAATCTCAGCAACCGTCAAGGTATTCGTCTCACCGTTGATGCGCGTTTGCAGTCGATTGACTTCGCTTTGCATCGCACTACGTTCCGCTTGTGCCGCGCGAAGCCGTGCCTTTGTCTCCTTGCGGTCCGCCTCCGTGCCCTCTCCAGACATCTCGAAGAGATCATTGACACGGTTTCCAAGTACGGCCAGTTTCCGACGAGCCTTGGCGAGTTGATCGTCAAGGCCGTGATCTGCTCGCGAATCGAGTTCTTGGCTTTTCAACACTACAGATTCGATCAATTCAGCATCGCGAGAAATCGACTTGGTCAATTCACGACATACGGCTTCAACCGCATCTCGACGCCGCACGGCCGACTTGCATTTGCACTGGTCACCGTTCTTGCACTGCATCCCTGTACCCTGTGCACCGGTTTGATAGAACCTTACGAGCGACGCTGATGTGCTGCAACTTTCGCAGAAGAAGAATTCGGTCGTCAGATCCCAGAGTTGCAATGTCTTGGGCTTACGTGGCCCTCGAGGACCAGTTTTGCTCCCTTCAAATTTGACTCGTAGCTTCTCAAACGTCTCGTCGTCCAAAATACGAAGTTCTTCGCATTGAACCGTGGTGACCTCGTCATCGGGTTGCTCGATCTGCTTGACGTTGTTTAGTTTTGTCGAAAATTGATTTCGTTTGCGACCAAACTCCCATTTGCCGACTAACCGCTCGTTCGCGAAAAGACGTCGGTAGCAGGCATATTGCAGTTTCCCTGTCGATGCACGCGGATCGACTACGCCGCCAGCAG